>RFJF01000820.1 GCA_003695455.1 Chloroflexota bacterium | reverse complement strand
CGTTGAATCGCTGAACCGCGCAAAGGCCGACTATTCTGCGCGGCTGTTAATGCGCTCCACTTGGGCCAGCCGGGCCTGCGCCGCAGCACGCTCTATTTTGAGCGCGTGCAGCCCGCCAAACCCCTCAATAATGAACGATGCCGACACGGTGCCGCGTAGCACCGCCGTAACCGGGTTGCCGGTTTGTACATAACTGACGGCAAAGCCGCCGCAAAACGAATCGCCGGCGCCGGTCAGGTCATCTACATTGGCCGGATAGGGCAAAAACTGGCACCCCCGGTTTGCTTTTTTGTCAAACAGAAACGCACCGTGGTCGCCCTGTTTGATAACCACAATCTGCGGGCCGCGGGCGGCAATCTCACGGCAGAATTGTTCGGGGACATGACCGGGCATAATGCTCTCGGCTTCGGCCTCGCTGGGCAAAAAGGCGTTGGCCCGGTGCAGAATTTTTAGCAGCAGGGGGTCATCAAAGTTACCGTTAAGCGGGTAGGGCAAAATATCAACCGAGACAAAAATATCCGGCTTGTTCTCCAGAAAATCAATCCAGCTCAACACTGTTTCCAGCGGCATGGGGCAAATGTGGACAGAATCAACATCCCAAATGGTATCGGGCAATTCTTGCGGCAGGGGCGAATTTCGCAGGTGAACCTGACGTGCGGCATTGCTGTAGGCCGCGGCTTGCGGGGCGGTTAGCGGCACGCTGCTGTAGGGGCTGGGTGTGAGCAGCACCACCTCGGTATTGCGAGAGAAGTAGCGCCGGTAGCCGCTGGCTTCGTACACCGTCCAGGCGCGCATGGTTTCGGCGTCTTTGGCTACCAGCGGGCTGGTGTCAATGGCGCTGTCGGCCAGTTTGCGGGTGTAGTTTGCGGGCCAATCGTAGCCCACCACCGCCGCAATTCCAACCTGATTGGACCAAATGTTGGCCCCCACCGAGGCGTACAGCGCGTTGCCGCCGGGGTCGGCCATGCTGGTGCGCCCGTCGGCGTACACGGTGTCGTTCAGAGCCAGCGAACCTGCACAGAGGTGTTTGGTAGACAATGGATTCCTCGGAAATCTGTGTCCGGCAAATGACGGTTGCCGGCAGGATGGGCACATTGTTTGGCACGCCAAAAGTTAGAACGGAGAATAGCACAACCGGGGCCGGCTGTCAATGTAATTGGAATGGAAATCCAAATGGGCCATGGATGGCGGTAATTACCGGGCTGCCGCGCATTCGGATGCGGGTGGCCGGTACGGAGATGCTGAACAAATGTCAGACCCTGGGGGTAAAACATTTGGTTTGTACTTTTTGCCACCCATAGTCAGGTGGTTTATAATAGCACCTCGTATACTCTACGTAACTCAACCAATTCTTCATCTGGTTGTTGCCACCAAACATACCGTGTTACGGGCTGAATATTTTCCCACTTACCCTGGTAACAATCTGTTTGGTTCAATGGCGACCCTTTAATTGAATGTCCTGCTGAATTCACAGGTTGGGAGGTGATGCGCCTATTCTCAAATAAGTAGTTGCTCTTTGAAACGTATTTACTATTTTTAGAATCTTGATACGGAGGAGAATCTAAAATGATTAAACGATTGTTTGCACTGCTTGCCTTGCTGGTGGTGTTATCTATGGTAGCGGCCTGCGGTGGCGCAGCAACGCCTGCCGCCGAAGAAAAACCAGCCGCTCCCGCTGCTGAACAAAAAGAAGAGCCTAAAGAAGAAGCCAAAGCCGAAGAACCGGCCAAGGAAGAACCCAAAGAAGAAGCCCCCGCTGCCGAAGAACCGGCCCGCAAAAAGATCGGTGAAGTAACCGACACAGGCGGTGTTGACGACAAAGGCTTTAACCAAATAGCCTGGGTTGGCCTGCAGCGCGCCGGCCAGGATTTGGGCTTTGACACCCAGTTTCTTGAAAGCCAGCAGCAAACTGATTACGAAAAGAACATCAACGAGTTTATTAACCAGGGGTACGACGGTATTGTCACGGTTGGCTTTTTGCTGGCCGATGCCACCAAGGCTGCCTCGGAAGCCAACCCGGATGTGCCATTTGCCATTGTTGACTTCCCCAGCCAGACCTCCGGCGATATGGGCCTGCTTTTTGCCGTGGACCAGCCGTCATTCATGGCCGGTTACCTGGCTGCCGGCATGACCGAAACCGGCACCGTTTGCACCTACGGCGGCATCAAAATTCCGCCGGTGGTGGCCTTTATGGTGGCCTACGAGCAAGGCGTTAAATATTACAATGAAAAACACGGAACCGACGTGCAGGTGCTGGGCTGGAAAACTGATGCGGCATCCGAAGGCGGCGGCGACGGCTCCTTTACCGGCAACTTTGACAGCCTGGACGACGGCCGCAGCTTTGCCGAAAACTTCTTTGATGAAGGCTGCGACATCATCTTCCCCGTGGCCGGCCCGGTAGGTCTGGGCTCTGCCGCTGCGGCGCAGGACCGTGG
>RFJF01000090.1 GCA_003695455.1 Chloroflexota bacterium | reverse complement strand
TGCGTTGTACGGCGTGGATCAGGAAAAAGCCAAAGCCCGCCCCTATGAAGAAACCGTCTACACCAAAATATTTGGTTTTCAGGGGGGGCGCAAGCGTAAATTATCTGATGTACGGCGCACGCTGTACATGTCTGTGCCTGAAATTAAAAATCAGATTGATGTAGAAATTGCCCGGGCCGGCTACTTTCCGGAACATGGCAGCAACATTCGGCGGCAGTATCTGGCGTTTGGCGGCGCAGCCATCATTTTGAGTTTTCTGCTGGGCTTGCTGTTTGTGGCTATCTTCTCGCAGTTTACATTTTTGGTCATTTGCCCATTTTTGAGTTTGATTGCAACCGCGTTTGCCTTTATTGTGGCCGGCTTTGCCGCGCCCCGGCACACCCAGGCCGGAGCAACCGAAGCTGTACGGTGGCAAGCCTTTCGGCGTTACCTGCAAACTATTGATAAGCAGGGCGCAGTCAAATCCAGAATCAGATTTGCCCGGCTGTTGCCCTACGCCACGGCCTTTGGATTTGAAAAAGAATTTACAGCCAAATTCAGCCGGGTAAAAACCCCGGCCCCCAAATGGTGGAGTATTCCACCGGCCAAATTGCCCGATACCCAACATCAGGACGCGCACGCCTGGGTCAGCACCAGTGACATGGCCCGAACCCCGACCACGCCAAAAACGGAATTACCCGGGCAAGCAGGCCGGCCGGCTATTCGGCGGCTGGGGGCAGAAAAGGATGGCCCCACCGGGCCGCTGCTCAAGGATATTCAGTCGGAGTTCAGCCAATTTATGGCCCAGGGGTTAGCCGCATTCAGCAAAGCTCCAACATTGGATGAGGATGAAGAGATTGATTTTGACTCGCTGGGCAAGGAATAGCTCCAATTAACGTAACCGCCAACTCGGCAACCGGCAACAAAAAAAGACGGCGCGGTGCCGTCTTTTTTTGTGTTATCAGTTGAAATCTGAGGCAGGTTATCTTACTTCTACTTCTTCATCATCGCTGCCGGTCAATTCCCCCGGCATTCTGATAACATTTTTTTGCAGCTGACTGTAGCCAAACACCAACAACATCAGCACAATCAGACCAAAGAAAAAGAGTTCCATGATTTCTCCTTGCTTTCACTCTTTTCCTCTCTCCTCCTCAAAGCGCACAATCTGTGGCAGCGCTTTTTGGGCAGAGTGTCCACTTTTTATTATAGGCTTTGGACAGGCAGGAAACATCGGTGAAGGCGCTTATTTTCTTGTTTCAACCTACGCTTTTTGGCTTACCCCTGGCATGGGATTTTCTGTGAGGGCGTTACCGTCCGGGCGGGTATGGCGCAAATGGTTCATATTTTCCAACCCAAACTGGCCCAATTCTGACTGGCGAGGCAGGATTAACGTCACGGTGGTACCCTGTCCCGGCTCAGACTCTACAGTGACTTGCCCGCCGAACAGTTGTGCCCGTTCGTGCAGACCCATTACGCCAAAATGGCCGCTACTGGCAAAATCGGTGATGGCTTCCGGCATCTCAAACCCCTGACCATCGTCTTGCACTACCATTTTTATCTGCTGATCGGTGAACTGGGCCAGCACATTGACTTCGGTGGCGTGGGCGTGTTTTTTTACGTTGTTCAGCGCTTCCTGCAAAATTCGATAAATAGCGATTTCCATATCGTTTGAAAGATTTTCGGCCTGCCCTTCAACGGTCAGGTTCACGTCAACGCCTTCGCTTTGGGCCAACTGGTTAGCCAGATATTGCATGGCGGCGGCCAGCCCCAAATCTTCGAGCGCCAGCGGGCGCAGGTCACGGCTAAACTGGCGCACGCTGGCAATGGCGCCGGTTACCATTGCCCGAACGTCGGTCAGCCGGGCGCGGGCCTGCTCGGTATCATCCAACGACCCTTTCACCAGCTCCAGCCGCTGCCCGATGGCAATCAGCGTTTGCACCGTATCATCATGCAGGTCACGGGCAATCCGTTTGCGCTCTTCTTCCTGTGACCGCGTCATATCGGCAACGTACTCGCGCAGCCCAACCCGGTAGCGAGAAATCTGCTGCACCATTTCGTTAAAAGCCGTCCCCAGTTCGCCAATTTCCTTAATTCGGCTCAGCGAAACCTGGGCATCGTAATCACCGCTGGTTACCTGCCGGGTTTGGATGACCAGGTTTTGAATGGGGTCTGTCACGCGCTGCACCCCCACAGAAACCACACTGGCTACAATGACCAGCCCAACAATCAAAATAATAATCACCGGCCTGAGCGATACCTGGGCCGGCTCAATCACTTGCTCCCACGGTTCGCCAATGACCAGCCCCCAGTTGGTAATGGGCACCACCGCGTACCCTTCAACGGTGCTGTCTTGCCCGCCGGTTAAACTGGTAATGGCCCCGGCCCGTTCGCCGGAGTTGAGGCGCCGCACTGCTTCTCGCTGGCTAAAATCTGTGCCAATCAAGCTGTCATTGGGGTGGTAGATGAGCCGTCCATTTTGGTCAACCAGGTAGGCAATGCCTTTGTCGCCTACTTTGAGTTTTTCAATTTCCGGGCCAAGCCGTTGAAAATCGGTGTAAAATCTCACGGCCAGCACACCCACAAATTCATCGGTGAGCCGGTTGATGATGGGCACAGCAATGACAATCACATCCTGCCCGGTACCCGGCTCTTCCAGAATATTTGAGAATGTGAATGTGCGCTCTGTTTTTGCGTTTTGAAAATAACTTTCCTGCGAAAAATCCTGCCCCACCAAATCCGGCCGGAACGGTTTGGTCACACCAACAAACCCGTTGGCGTCCAAAATAATTATTCCCCCGTCATGGTTGGCCAGATCGGCCACCAGTTCTCTACCCCGGGTAAGCGTGGCTATTTGCACAGTTGGCTCGCCCGATTGCATTTCGGGCTGGTCTGCCAGCACCAACAATCCGCGGAGCAAGCTTTCCATCTGCTCCGACAACCGTTCCGCGCCAATGATGGCTAATTCCTGGTCGCGGCTTTCGGCCAGCGTTTGCGACACTTGCCGGTAGGCCAAAAACGCCACGCCCACGGCCAGCACCGTCATCAGCAGCAACAGCAGCACGGTCAAAAAAATAGCCTGTGACCGGAGCTGGCTGATCCAGTTGTAAAATGCCCAGTACAGTTGGCCCAGCCCCAGCTTTTTGAGCAGTTGTTTCATTGGAGAGGTTCCACCACTGAGT
>RFJF01000089.1 GCA_003695455.1 Chloroflexota bacterium | reverse complement strand
TGTAGTGGGTCAGGTAGTAGGGCGCGCTGCTCAGGGCGATGAGTGCTTGCGCGGCCACCACCCCGGCCAGCGCCGCCGCTTGCCAGCGCGCAGATTTGATACGTTGGGCAATCCAGCCATAGCCGGCGGCGGCTGTAAAAGCCACCATCGGCAGCATGGGGGTCAGGTAGCGATCCTGTTTTTTCTCGCTGGTGCCCAGAAAAATGATGAAAAACAGGATGAACAGGCTCATCAGCAGAATAATCAATTTGCGGTTGGGCAGATGGGGCGATAGATTACGCGGTTTACCGGCCAGTAAATACGCCAGCGCCAGCAGCAGGCCGATGCTGGTCACGGCGGTGAGTCGCAGGGGCGCGGCTACCCAGTAGTAGGCCATGCCGGGGTCGGGGACGGGTTGGCCCAAAAAGAAACTGCCTCGGTTGTGCGGCTGGCCGGCCACTTTGCCCAGCCAACTGAACACAATTTGCAGGGTGGTAACGGGTTGCGTCCACAGCGCGGGCCACAGCGCAAAAATGGTGATGCCGGCCACCGCCAGCCAGATGAGGCCGTCTCGCAGGTATGCGCCCGTCTGCCGCCAGCGTTTGTAGTGAATGAATGTTGCGAGCGCCACCAGCCCGATGAAGGGCAGCAGAAAGGCAGACGTCAGTTTGGTAATGAGCGCCAGCCCGCCAAAAATAGCTGACAGCGCCAGGTAACGCCACGCGGGATGCTCGTCCCATTGGCGGGTGTAGTACACTATTGCCGCCAGCGCAGAAACGGCCATGAACGCCGCCGCCAGCCCGTCGTGGCCCAGCACGCGGGTCATGCCGATCATCAGTGGGTCCAGCGCCAGCAGCAGCGAGCCGGTCAGCGCAATGCTTTGCCCCAGCAGTTGGCGGGCCAGCAGGTACATCAGGGCAATGCACAATGCCCCGGCAATCACCACCGGCAGCCGGAACCAGAAAATTACTTCCGGGTTGATGGGGTCAAACGGTAGCGTTTGCAGAAATTCGCGGTATGTGGCGGCAGTGCCGGGGTGGGCCAGGTAGTCCAGCAACAGGCCCAAACTGCCGGACCACAGCAGGGTAACGCCCGGCGAGAATGAAAAAATAATGTCGCCAAACCGTCCGTCCAGCACGCCCTGAATGTATTCTATTGACCAGCCCAGCCAGGCCCGGGGTTCGTCTGAGGTGAGGAAAACGCCCAGATTGACAATGCGAACAAGCAGCGCCACCACAAATACTGCCACGGCAAGCAGGCCGTCGGCAACGGGGCGGCGGGTTGGATTTGATTCCGGGGGTTGAGTCATCATTCCTGAAATGTCAGTACCAAATGTTGCATCGGGCGGCCGTACATGTGTGAAACAGCCGCCGGTTTGAAGCCGTGCCGTTGGTAAAAACGCAGTGCGCCGGCGTTATCGCCGTCTACCGTGACCACCATCGCCCCGATGCCGGCGGTGTGCATACTCTGCCGGAGTTGGGTCACCAACTGCGCCCCGATTTTTTGGTTGCGCCACGGTGTGTCCACGGCCAGCGCCAGCAGTTCGGCGTCCGGCAGGTTTTCATCCCCCTGCGAAGGGTAGGCCAGGGTTTTAAAGGCTTGCGCCAGCAGTGTGGGCCGGCTCAATCCGCGTTTGAACACCAGCCAGCCAAAGTGCAGTGGTGCCTTGAGCGCCACATCTTTAAACAATTGTTTGGTACTCAGTGCGCCCACAATAAAACCCACCACATCCTCACCGGAGAGGGCCACGTAGCTGTTGCCGCAGGCAGACCGGCTGATGCGGCGGTAGAGCAGGGTTAAAAATTCCTCGCCCAGCGAGGTCAGAAACGTGCCGGACTGCGACACACTGTGAATTTTTGCCACGGCCGGCGCGTGTTGCGGCTCAAGGGGTTCAATTCGAACAGGATGGTTCATCAATGTATTCCGGGTACGGACGGCCGGAGCCGCAAGTGATTGATTTTGCATCGGTACAGTGTACTGTGTTCTGCCGGAATGCGCCAAACTTGGCGCAGGCTAATGAACGGTAACCGGCTGGTCCAGCGTAACCGCGCCGACGTTGACCAGTTGGTCGTCTTTGAAATAGTACAGGCCCAGCAAAATATGGTAGGTTCCCGGTTGTTCCGGCAGTGGCACGGCGTGGTGTGAAATCATTGTTTCATTGGGGTTGAGGGTGGTGAAGGGCCAGGGAGGAAGTTCGTCAATGCCGGACACACGCTGCTGGTTGGCATCTAACAGTTGCGCAAAAATGGTATAATCGTGGTGGGGGCGGGTAATTCCCTGCCACGCTAAATCCAGCAGCAACTGGCTGGCGGTTTGCCGCCGGCTGACCTGTGCCAATCTTAGCTGGTCTTCAACCGCAATTGATACGGGTTGGGTTGAATACTTTAAATGGGCTGAGTCAACAATGCCGGCCTGCCGGAGTGTTTCAAGAATAGCGCGCGCCGTAATTTCATGCCCCAACCGATTCCAGTGGCCGTCGCCCTCAATTTTGAGCTTGTTCAGGTCAGCCTTTTTAGACGGATAAAACGGCATAATATCCAGATAATCAAACCCGGAGATATCGACATCGTAACCGTTTATCCGTTCGTTACGGCGCGGCAAAAAAATCAGCACAAAGTGGGCGCCTTTAGCTTCGGTGATGGATTTGACGGTGTTGAGCATTTTTTGAGCGTCGGCGGTGGTGTCATAGCGCGTGAGCAGCCGGTACAAGAATCGGGTGTTATTACCGCTAAAGGGTGCGTAAAACAGCAGCGCCTTGATTCGATTGTACGGTGTGTCTAATTGAACAGCCTGCAACGTGTCCCCATTAAAATAGGGGTAATTCTCCACTTTGATAATGCTGTCTTTAAAGATGAACTGTGCCGGAAACATAAAATCTTTCAGGTTGCGCTCAATATCCCGCGACAATGGCGTGAACACCACTACATCGCCGGGTTGAATGTGATTCTGCACATCCAGAAAACGCTGGACCATTTGCGGAATACCGTAGCCCATTACGCCGGCATTGAATACGTGCACCGAGTCGGCCAGATATTCATCGGCCAGAATATTGGGAAAGGTGTCTGCGTTGGTCACCCCCTGCCCAAAAGTGTACGAATCGCCAAAAAAGAAAAGGCTGAAATCAGCGTCTCCCTGATTGTCGACAGTTTTGAAGCCGTGTTCGTCAAAAACGTAGGTAACATCAAAAACGCCTTTATTTTTGTGGGTACCTGTGGCGTTGGGTTTGGGTTTCCAGCCCAGTTTGTCGTCTGGAATATTCACATTTTCAATCTGAATTTGATCGCTCTCGTCCGAATTTTCGGCGATGAGAATCTTGTACCCCAGAAACGCATCCAGCGCCACAAACAAAATCAGCGAGAAAAAAATGCCCAATGCAAGCGGAACAAGGTTTTTTAGAAACCTGGCCTTAAATTTGATGATGGCGATGCCCAGCGCAATCAGCGCGATATCAAACACCCAGATAAAAACCCGGTTGGGGGGATTATCAAGCAGGGTGTTGTCCACCAGCCAAAAGAATACCCACGCGTTGCAAATCAATCCCAACAGAATCAGCAGCGCACCAGAAATGACGAACACTTTGCTCACTTGATCTCAACTCCCGGAATCACGGCGGCATTTTCACCGCTGGCGTCAGCCACCACGGGCAGCCGTTCCAGCGAGGCGGGGTTGTACAGCCCCACGTACAGTGTGGCTGTGCCCGGCCCAAGTTCGGCGGGGATGGCAACGCGGGTGGTGTCTTTAAGAATCACATTGGGCCGCCACGCCTGCGTTGGCAGCAGCCCGTCAAACATTTCGTGGTCGGCGCTGACTACGGTTTGCCCGGCGGCGTTACGCAGTTGCACAAAAATCTTGTAATTTTCGGCGAACGGCGCACCACCCATTTTCCAGTAGAGCGACAGGTAGCGGTCACGACTGCCGTCGCCGGCGGCCTGCCAGTCTGCGCCCAGCAGGTTGACCTGTCCGTTAAAATCCACCCCCAGCGGGATGCCGGGTTCGGCGTGGGTCAGCGGGTAGCCGAGCATAATTTCTGCGCCGTCGGCTACCCAGGTGCGCAGGTAGTGGCTTTTGGCCAGGTCGTAAAATTCCCGCTCGGAATTTTTGAGCCGGGCAAAGGTAGGAACCAGCGCCGCGCACTGGTTTGCGGCGGCAATTTCAATCAGGTCGTCTTTGGTCAGCGAGCCGCTGCGGAAGCGGGCGTATG
>RFJF01000005.1 GCA_003695455.1 Chloroflexota bacterium | reverse complement strand
GTCCATCTGTTGGGTAGTCATGGCTGCGGCATACACGCCGGCCAGGTAGGAGCCTTCGTTCTGTTTGTACAGCACCGAGTAGACGTTATCGCAGCAGCCGCTTTCGTAATTAACGGGCGCGTCAAAAATGATGAATTTTTTGTCCGGGTACTGCGGCGCTACCTGCTCCAGGTAAGAAATCATCTGGAAGGTACCCACCACCAGCACATCGTAATCTTCGTTGGCAGCGGCGTCAACCAGCGCGGACTCCCACTGGGTTTCGTCTAGCCCGGCCTCGATGGTTTTGGTTTGCGCCCCCAGTTCCTTTTCAGCGCGGTCCATCCCTCGCTGGGCAGAATCAAAAAACGATTTATCGCCCAGCACACCGTTGATGAACAACAGCACCTTCAGCGGTTCACCGCCGCTGTCGCCGCCCGATGTTTCGGCTTGCGGCTGGGCCGCGCCGCCGCAGGCCGCCACCAACAAGAGTACCACCAGCATTGTGACCAACAGTAAAAGTTTGCGAATCATTTTTTCTCCTCCGGTCAAATAAACGCCTATATTTTTTCAGACACCGCCGGATTGTCCGGCGCGGTCTGTTGCTACCTTGAAAATAGGTGAATGTACGAATGGCGAATGGCGAATGACGGCTTGCAACCTGCCACTTGCCACCTGCGCGCCCATTTCCTCACATAGCTGCTGCCCTTTTGAGCAATGATATAAATTTGGGCCTGTCAATTTTGCGGACAATCCGGGCGTTGGGTGGATGGGCAGGACGCCACCGGTAATCTACAATTGTCTGCCCCCGGTATCCACTTTGGCCGCACTCAATGGCAATGTGCCGGGATTCTTCCGCCTGCACAATTTTTGGCGCCAGCGCCACAGCGGCGGCCAGCGGGTCCGGCCACAACGTGATGGGCGCAGGCATAACTTGCTTCAGGTGGGCCGTCATTTTTTGCAGCAGCCGCGCCACCGCCGACTGGCCGGCGATGATGGCTTCCCAGTCGGCCAGTGGAACGGGATTATCCAGCGTGGTTTCCCACGAGAGCAGGCGCAGTTCCTGCCCAAGTTGGCTGCACCGGTTAAAAATCATCGCGGCGGCTTCGGGGTCGGCGGCAAAGTTAAATTCCGCCGCCGCCGAGTAGTTGCCCCGGCCATCCACACTGCCGCCCATGACCACCAGTTGGCTGAGGTTGCTCAAAAAATCGGGGTCGAGTTTGGCGGCCAGCGCCACGTTGGTCAGCGGTCCCAGCGC
>RFJF01000088.1 GCA_003695455.1 Chloroflexota bacterium | reverse complement strand
GGTCCGGCTCAATCTGGGTGTCAATGGCCGTGATTCCGGCGGCCATGTAGAGCGCCGCCGGAATGCCTTTGCCGCTGACATCGCCAATGGCCACGCCAAGTTGGCCGGGGCCGGTTGAGAAAAAGTGGAAGAAATCGCCGCCCACCTGCCGGGCCGGGATGATGCGCCCGGCAATGTCTAGCCCCGGTATTTGCGGCACGGCCTGCGGCAGCAGGGTTTCCTGAATTTGCTGCGCAATTTCCAGTTCGCGTTCCAGCTCGCGCACTTCAATTTCATACAGGCGCGCGTTTTCCAGCGCCACGGCCACCTGGTTGGCAAAGGCCAGCGCCATTTGCACGTCTTCTTCTGTGTAGGCGTTTACTTCGGTGTGGTCAATGGTAATCAACCCGATGACTTTGTCGCGGGCAATCAGCGGCACACCCATCCATGATTTGATGTGACTGTGGATTTCTTCTTTAAATGACGGGTACTGCTCTGAAATGTTGCCGTGAACCGCGGGCTGCCGGCTGTGGATGACCACCGAGCCGGGTTCGTTTGGGTCCAGCTTGATGGGGAATGACAGCCCGATGTGGCGCTCTGGCTGGGCAAAGCCGCGCCCGGCAATCACGCGCCGCCGGGTTTCGCCAATTAAATGAATGGCGGCGCTATCAAAGCGAATCACGCGGCCCAGTTGGTCCAGAATTCGTTCCAGCACGTCGTTCAGGTGCAGGCTGGAACTGACAATTGAGGCTACCTCGCGCAGGGTTTCGGCCTGTTCGCGGCGCAGGTACTCGGCTTCGTAAAGCTGCACGTTTTGCAGCCCAATGCCCAGTTGGTCGGCCATGGCCTGCGCCAGCGATTTGGTCCAGTTGTTGAAGGGCTGGTTGTTGCGCGTGTTTTCAACGGTCAGCACGCCGGTAATTTCTTCCTGAATTTTGATGGGGTTGACCAGAATTGAATAGGCGTCTTCGCTGCCCCAGCCGCCCACCGGGGGGAGTTGCACATTTTTGGCAAAGTGACGCGGTTGGGTTAACCAGGGGGCGGTTGGGTCGCTAATGACCACGCTCTGGCGGGTGCGCATCAGTCGTTCGTAAACCGGGTTGTTAGACAGTGGAATTTTTTGGCCTTCCAGCGTTTTGTAACCGGGCTGTTGCTCTGCTGTGTCACGCCCGTTGGCCGCAATTTTGGTTTTTGCGGGTTGGTCATCGTGCAAATGCACCCGAACCACGCCCTGTTTGCCGGCAAAATCAAACAAAACCACGCTGCCCTGCCGCAGTTGCAACGCCTGCAAACATTCTTGCAGCACGGTACTCATAATGGATTGCGGGTCCTGCCGGGTAGTCAGTGCACTGGCAACGCGGTACAGCGCCGTGGCTTCATCGAGCGTTTGCTGGGTTTGTTTCATATATTGGGCGTTTTGCAGGGCAATGCCAATCTGGCTGGACAGGGTGCGGTTGAGCCGAACTTCATCGGCGGTAAAAATCCGTTCCTTTTCTGTTTCCCACAGCTCCAGCCAGCCGATGGTTTGCGTTTTGGCAACCAACGGCACTATCAGCCGGGATTGTGCGCCGTGTTTTTCCATTTCCGCCCGCTCAATATCATCGAGCGCCGGATTGCTGAGGTCCAGAAAAATGGGGCGCTGTTGGTCTAGCATTTTGGAGACGGTGGCCCGTTGGGCAAGCTCCAGCGCTGTTCCGGGATGGATTGGATTGTTGACCGATGCGTTGGGGTGGGCAAACACGGCTTCAACCAGGCCGGTAGTGCGGGTTTTATCCCAACTGGCAATAAAACCAAAACTAACGTTCATGGCCTCTACCACGTGCCGCACCAGTGTGTTGAGCACATCCTGGCTGTCCCACCGGGTAGCCATGGCCTGGCTGGCCGCGTAGAGCGTTTCCAGCTCTATCAGGCTGCGTTGTGTTTCTTCAAACAGGCGGGCGTTGTTGATGGCTGCCGAGGCCTGTTGGGCCAGACTCTCAAAAAAGTGAATATCATCCTGACTGAAATCTGAAT
>RFJF01000819.1 GCA_003695455.1 Chloroflexota bacterium | reverse complement strand
CCGGTGGGCGGCTCGGCGGGATTTGCCAGCACGTTGAGCGCCAGCGCCGTGACCAGCAGCACAAACGGCAGGGCCAGCACGTGGGGGTGAACATCTCCCAGCAGAAAGCTGAAAAACGGAAATTCGTCAATCACTTCCTGCTCGTGGCCGGTCAGGTTGTAATCGGTCAGCACACGGCTGCCGCGCCACCACCAGTTAAAGCGGTCGGGAATCCAGCTATCGGCGGGGCCGGCGGGCGGTACTTTCAAATCACGGATGTCCAGCCACAGCCAGAAGTCGGCGGGCAGCAGGCCGCGTTTGTGCAGTACCTCGAACACGCCAATCAAGTTGCCCAGCACCCCCACAAACAGCGCCGACAGCAGGCCGGTAGCGGCGGCGGGCCAGTTGAGCAGATGTGCCGTTGCCGAGTCGCGTTCGGCATTGAAGAGTTGCACCAGATTCATCCCAATGCCCAGTGCCCCGGTGAGTGTGGCGGCAAACAGGGTGGGAATGTACAAATTGAAGGCCGTGGTGGAAATGAGGCCGGCCAGTTGGGTTAGCATTGACACCAGCACGTAGCCAAAATAGTAGTAACTGATGCCAAAACCGGATAGCCACGGGTCCTGCGGCGGAAAGTTGGGGCTGCGCAGAATGCCGTTGACAAAGGCAATTTCCATCCACTTTTCGCCGCCCACCGTTTCTATGTTGGGGTTGTGGGCTTTGTAGTAGACCCAGCCGGCAAAGGCCAGCGCAAAAAGCAGTTCAACCGCCAGCGCGTAGCGCCACTGCTGCCGCAGCCACGCCACCAGCGACTCGCTGTGTCCGGCGGCTACCTGCCGCCGGTGCCAGATTAGCCCGGCAACCAGCGTTACCGCCAACGCCGCCACAATGCCGCCGGGGTTATTTTGCAGCAGCCGAAAGGTTGCCCCCAGCCACAGCACGTAGCCGGATACCAGCAGCCCCAGCGGTCGAATGAAGGTGAATCCGCGGTCCGGCAGAAACCGAAACAGGCTGAACGCCAGCGGCCAGCCAATCAATCCGATGAAAAGTAGTAAAAGCCACCAAATAAAAATGGCAAAAAAATCCATAAAAAGGTCACTGAGTTGGGTGTTGGTGTGATGGGTTCACAAGCCTGCAATTATACCAGTTGCCCATCAATTTTGCTAATGCCAATGCGGCGCGGGCAGGGGAGCAGGGGGCTGGCTCCCGACCCGGACGAACCGGAACCAAAAAGGAAATGGAGTAAGAAGTAAGGAGTAAGGAGCAGGGAGTAGGCCATTACTTCTTACTCCCTACTCCTTACTTCATTTCCCGGTTGCACCAATTACAAGCTTTTAACTGAAAAACTCCTACTTTAACAGGCGTTGGTTGAGCTTTTGCAGGTAGGTGGTGTGGCGGTACACATCGTTTTGCAGCTTAATCAGGTCATCGCCGTAGTGGAGGCGGCGGGCCAAAAAGGCGAACTCTTCGCTGTTGGCCGGCGGCACGGTGAGGTCTTTGGTGTTGCCGCGCACCATACGCAGGGCGTTTATCAGGTCCCGCAGAAAATTGTAGGCGTCCAGCAGGCGCGGGTAATCTTCCGGGGGGATGATTTTCATGGCGGCCAGTGCTTTCATCACCTGCCGGGTGCCGGGCTGGCGCAGGCTGGGGTCCAGATGGCCGTAGGTGATTTGCAGGCCCTGCACCAGATATTCGGCATCAACCAGCCCGCCGGGGCTGAATTTGGCGTGAATGGTGCCGGCCTGAACCAGATGGCGCACCTGCCGTTCCCGCATGGCCCGCATGGCGGCCACGTCAAACGGCTGACCGGTGTAAATCAGCGAATCGCGCAGGCGCACCAGTTCCTGCCCAAATTTCAAATCGCCGGAAATGGGGCGCAGCTTGACCAGCGCCTGCCGTTCGTAGGGCCAGGCATCGCCGTTGGGGCCAAAGTATGTTTGAAACGACTCCAGCGAAACGCCCATGCTGCCTGCGCTGCCGTAGGGCCGCAGCCGCAAATCAAGCTCAAAAATACCTTCTCGCCGGGTTTCAATTATCTGGCTGACCTCTTGCACCAGTTTGGTAAAAAATTCGGCGTTGGTGATAACGCGCGGGCCGCTGGTGCGCCCGTTGCCCTCAAAAATAAACATCAGTTCGATGTCTGACGCAAAGCCCAGCTCCCGGCCGCCGCATTTGCCCAGGGCGCAAACGCTGATGGGGCATTCGCGCCCGTTTTGCAGCCGGGGAACACCGTAGGTGGCGCGTAATTCGCGGGCGGCCATTTGAAAAGCGGCCTCCACAATCACTTCTGCCAGGTCGGTCAGTTCTGCCGAAAATTGACCAAATTCGATGAAATGACCCTGAATTTCCCGCATGTCAATGCGGAACATTTCGCGGTCTTTAAAGTCGTTCAGTGCGGCGCGCTGCGGCGCGCCGGGGGGTGTATTTTGCAGCAGCACGGCCAGCTCTTCGCGCAGTTCAGATTTTGGGTTTTTATCGGCCAGCGCATCCACATTGCTGACTACCGGGTAAAGATTGGCGTGTTGCATACGCAAAAAGTCGAGCCACAGAAAATCGCTCACGCCCAGCAGGCGGGCCAGCCCGCCCAGCACCTCCGGCTGCTCCAGCGAGGTGATTTCGTTGGTCCAGTTGGGGCGGGTGAACAACTGGGCCACGTATTCGCGGAAGTGGCGCAGCGCCGCCTCAGGGTTGGGCGATTGGGGCAGCAGGTGGGTGAAATGTTTAATCAGCACTGCGGCCACCCGCAGTTCGTGCAGCTTTTCTGGCGAGGTGATTTTTTTGCGCCGGGCGTCGGTGACGTACAGCACATCCTGCACCCGGTTGCCCTCCGAGGCCACCGTCATGCGGCGCACGTTAATTCCGGCCAGGGCCAGGGCGTTGGTAAATTCGTACAAAAAGCCAAAGGTGTCTGCGGATTCAATGACCAGTTCGGTGTGGCGGTCAGAAGCGTCGTTATCAATTTTAATATCAACCGGGTAAAGGGTGGTTGGCATCCCGGCATTTTGGGGAACGGCCAGCGCCACTCGTTTAGCCAGTTCGCCTTGGGCTTTGCGCTGTTCGCCGCGCTGCAACTGGTGGAACAGTGCTGTCAGGTCGGCGCTGTACTGCTGCCAGATTTCTGTGGTTACTTCACGGTGCGGCCCGCCCAATGAGACAGGCCGTACGGTAAATACATCAACAATGGTGCGCGGCGGCGGGGCAGATGTTTTGCCGCTGCTCCGCTTTTTGCGTTTGGCCCACGGTTTTCTGGGTGGCTTGGCGGCCGGTTTGGCGTGGGGGTCTGGCCCGTAGGTAAAAACGTGGCCGTCAACAATATCCAGCCCGTACACCACCAGCAGCCCGCAAATCAGCGACAGCACCCCCAAATAATCGTACCCTACAATGGTAATCTGCCAGTGTTCATCGTCAAGCTGTTTTGTTTGCACGTTGACCGTGTGGTTGCGGTCCAGTGTTTCAATGAGCCGGGCGTGATGTTTGATGTCGTCATCGCTGAAGGTCATCACGTAAGAGGGGTGCATGCGCACCAGCAGCGGCAGAACATCCGGCGGCGGTACGGCAATGGTTCCGCTGGCTGTGCGCCCGGCGCTGCCAAGATGGCGCTCGTACACGGCGCGGATTACGGCGCTGTGCTGCTGGTACTGGGCTGTAAAGCGGCGGCCCGCCTCGCTGCCGGTAAAACCCAGGCGTTGGGCCAAATGGTTGAGCGCCTGCGGGTTTTGGGGCAGGGTGTGGGTTTGGCGGTAGTGCATTAGTTGCAGGTGATGTTCAACCGTGCGCAAAAAAATGTAGCCGTCGGCCAGTACGCGGTACTCTTCTACCGGCAAAAAACCGGCGCTGTTCAACGCCGGCAGTGCCTTGAGCGTGGTTGGAGTGTAAATGTTTTTGCCGGGGCCGTGCGCCAGTTGCAAATATTGGGTGACAAATTCAATATCCCGAATTGACCCCTGCCCCAGTTTAACCTCGCCCCAGCGGCGGCCGTGTTTGCTCAACTTCTGTTCAATCAGTTGCTTGAGCTTGTGAATCTCGGCGCGCAGAGGCTGGCCGTGGTTATCAAAAATGATGGGTTTGGCCTGCGCCAAAAATTCCTGCCCCACGTTTTGATTGCCGGCAATGGTGCGCGCCTTGAGCAGTGCCTGCCGTTCCCACAAACTGGCGTGCCGTTTCAGGTAGGTTACGTACCCGTCAACTGTGGAAACAAGCGCGCCGCTGCGCCCCCACGGGCGCAGGCGCATATCCACCCGATACAAAAAACCCTCGGCGGTGGTGTGGGCCAGCACATCAATCAGTTTTTGGGCCATTTTGCGGTACGTATTGGGCTGAGATTCAACCAGAAAAATCAGGTCAATATCTGAACTGTAGTTGAGTTCCTCGCCGCCCAGCTTGCCCATGCCAATGACGGCAAACTCTGCGGGGTTGGTTTTGGTGGCAAAAGCGGCCACACGCAGCGCCGCTTCAACCAGGCTGTCTGCCAGGTGAGACAGTTGCAGGGTCACGGTGGGCAGGTCCAGCAGGCCCAGCAAATCGCAGGTGCCAATCCGCAGCAGTTCGTGCCGCTGATACCCGCGCAGGGCATCCATCACCGGTGTCAGGTCGGCCCGGTCCGGGCGCAGAAAGGGCGCAATTACGGTTTGCGCTTCGGCCACCAGTTGGTCGCGGGTTTTGGTTTGCGCCAGCCGCTTAAAATCCATCAACTGGTCAAAATAGGGGGGATGCCGCAGCAGGATTTCGGTGAGAAACTGGCTGCCGGTGAAGAGTGTGGTTAAAATTTCAAAGCCGCGCGGATTGGCGGCCAGGTAGCGCAGCATGTCGGTAGAATTTTCTGCGCTCTGCACAAACCGTTCAAAACTGACCAGCACCCGGTTGGGGTCCGCAGTCTGAGCCAGCGCCATCAGCAGCGCGGGCAATCCGTCGGACAGGGCCGCTTTTGCCTGCGGCGACAGGGCGGCGATGCGCAGCAACAGCCTGTGCGCGGCGCGCCAGTCTGCAAAATGAACCGGCGCGAGCAGGTTTTCAACCTGTTCGCCGGTTAACGGCTCGCCGGCCAGCAGTTTGCGGCTTTGATAAAATACGGTGGTTGGCATCGGTCAATTTACGATTTACGATTTTGGATTGACGATTGGCCGCGTCTCATTTGACAATTTTGGTAATGGCTTTGAATTGCGGCCCCTGGGCCACGCGCAGCAGTTCAAACAGGGCCATTTCTGTGCTGGTCAGCGTGGCCCCGGCATCTTTGATGCGCTCGATGCCAAGTTGCCGGTTGGCCGCGCTGCGCGACGAGACGGCGTCGGTTACAAGTTGAACCTGGTACCCCTGCGCCAGCAAATCCACCGAAGTCTGGTAGACGCAAATGTGCGTCTCAATGCCGGTGACCAGTATTTGTTTGCGTCCGGCGGCCTGCAACTGTTCGGTAAAGGCGGCTTCGCCGCAGCAGCTAAAGCTGCTTTTGCTCACGGGCCGGGCCGAGTCGGCCAGCAGTTGGGCAATAGCCGGGGTGGTGGCGCCCAACTTGTCCGGCACCTGTTCGGTCCAGATAACCGGCAACTCCAGCACCTGCGCCCCGCGAATCATCCGTTCGAGGTTGGCAAACAGTGTGTCTTTGTCGTGCATCAGTTGGGCCAGCTTGCCCTGCACGTCAATGACCAGCAGGGCGGTATCCTGAATATTGAGCATCGGTGTTCTCCTTATTTTCCAATAACCAGCGCCCGCGTTTCATCGGCGCGCAGGGCCATGCAGTTGACTCCCTGCACCACGCCCTCTTTGGGCGGCACTTCTGCGGCGCGGAAGCGAATCAGCTTGCTGAGTTGCGAAATGATGAAAATATCATCGTTTTCTGTAACCGGCGCAACCGCCACCAGATTGTCGGTTTTCATAGCGACTTTG
>RFJF01000818.1 GCA_003695455.1 Chloroflexota bacterium | reverse complement strand
TGGAACTGATGACCGCCCTGGCCCAAAAAATGAACGCCGAATGGGGCGCCAACATGACCATCCGTGGCACGGCCAACCGCCGCGAAGCGCTGCCCAACGCCGATTTTGTGGTGCTCTCGGTGCAGGTGGGGCCGCGCGAAAAAGTGTGGGAAATGGACTGGAAAATCCCGCTGAAGCACGGCGTGCGCCAGCCCTATGCCGAAAACAGCGGCCCCGGCGGCTTTGCCCACACCGCCCGCAACCTGCCACTGATGATTGACATTGCCCGCGACATCGAAGAACTGTGTCCCGATGCCTGGTGTCTGAATTACACCAACCCGCTCATCCGGCTGACGTGGGCCATGCACCGCTACACCAACGTCAAAGTGGTGGGCATGTGCCACCAGTTGATGTGGGGCTACACCATTGCCATGGCCATTCTGGCCGACCGCTACGGCGTGGAAATTCCGCCCAATTTTAACGTGCACACCAACTACGCTAACAAAAAATACCGCGACCCGGTCATGGCCGCCGGCTTCAAACACCTCGACATCAAAGCCGCCGGTCTCAACCACTTTAGCTGGGCCACCGACATCCGCGACCGCGCTACTGGCGAAGATTTGTACCCGCTGGTTCGGCAGCGCTGGCTGCACGAATATCGCAAAGATTTTGAACCATACAGCCGCGAGCTGTTTGAAATCTTCGGGCTGATGCCCACCCCCGGCGACGCGCACATTGAGTTTACCCAGTGGACGCACGACCCGCTGGCCAAACCGTGGGAAAAATACAACATCGAGCTGCAAAGCTGGGACGGCAACCTGGTGCGCCGCGCCGACCGCCGCCAACTGGCCCGCGATGTGGTCAACGGTAAATTGCCGGTGGACACGCTCAAAAACCAGCCCACCGAATACGTGCCGGAAATTGTGGAAGCCATCACCTTTAACGACAACTTTTACTACCACCAACTCAACCTGCCCAACCACGGCCTGATTCCCAACCTGCCTGATGACGCCATTGTTGAAGTGCCGGGCGTGATTTCCGGCTTTGGCATTCACGGGTTGGCAATGGGGCCGCTGCCAGAAGCCATCGCCGAAATGTGCCGCCGCGAACTGGCCTACAGCTCGCTGGTGGTAGATGCCTGCTACCACGGCGACAAGGAACTGGCCCTGCAAGCCATGCTGCTGGACCCGATGGTTAATGACATTGACCGGGCGCGGGCCATCCTGAAAGATTTTTATGTTGAGTTTGCGGAATACCTGCCGCAATTTCAACCATAACATAGTTGAACCCGTGCTGCACGCATCCGGCGAGAAACCACCACAGCGCCCGGCACGATAAAATCTATCAATATTATTTTTCACAGGAGGTAGTTTTACTATGGCACATGGTGCGCTAATGCACGATTCAGTTGATGACGTTGCAGTGGTCATTCATGACGTGACCAGCGGCGACGACATCAAGGTAGTCACCCTGCAAGGGGAAGAATTTGGCACGGTCAAAGCTGTGCAGGACATCCCGCTGGGGCACAAAATTGCCTTGCGAGATATGGCAGAAGGCAAAGAAGTCATCAAATATGGCCGCGCCATTGGCCGCGCCACCCAGGATATTGCCCAGGGGGCGCACGTCCACACGCACAACGTCGTCAGTATCAGATGGGAGACCAGCATCGATGAATAATCTAAAATTAACCGGTTACAGAAGACAAAACGGGCGCGTTGGCGTTCGTAACCATGTAATGATTATTCCGGTGGATGACATTTCTAACGCCGCCGCCGAAGGCGTGGCCTCGCTCATTCGCGGAACCTACGCCCTGACCCACCCCTACGGCCGCCTGCAATTTGGCGACGACTTGGACCTGACCTTCAACACCCTGATTGGCGCAGGCCGCAACCCCAACGTTGCCGCCGCCATTGTCATCGGTATTGAGCCGCGCTGGGCTGATAAAATTGCCAACGCCATCGCCGAAACCGGCAAACCCGTAGCCAGCTTCAGCATTGAACGCTACGGCGACCTGAAAACCATTGAAATGGCCGCCCACAAGGCCAAGGAATTTGTGCAGTACGCCACAGAACTTCAACGCGAACCCATTGAATTGGGCGAACTGTGGGTCAGCGCTAAATGCGGCGAATCTGACACCACGCTGGGGCTGGCCTCGCTGCCGGCCATGGGGCGCGTGCTGGAACGCATGACCGCCGCCGGCTCCACCGCCATTTTTGGCGAAACCACCGAAGTGACCGGCGCCGAAGACAAAATTGCCAACCAGTGTATCAATGACCAGGTCCGCGCCGATTTTATGAAGGTGTTCCAGGATTATCAGGACTTTGTGATTGGCACCGGCGCCAACTTGATGGGGTCACAGCCTACCCGGGGCAACATTCGCGGCGGGCTGACCACCATCGAAGAGAAGGCGTTGGGCAACGTGGAAAAAATGGGCCGCAACGACGTGGTTTCGGTGTTGCAGCCCGCCGAAGAACCCAAAGGCCCCGGCCTGCATTTTATGGATACCTCCAGCGCCGCCGCCGAAATGGTCACCCTGTGCGCCGCCGCCGGTTCGGTGCTGCATTTCTTTGCCACCGGACAGGGCAACATCATCGGCAACCCCCTCATCCCGGTGATGAAAATGTCGGCCAACCCGCTGACGGTCAGCACCATGGCCGAACACATTGACGTGGACCTGACCGCCATGTTGAAGCTGGAAATGTCGGTAGACCAGGCCGCCGACAAAGTGATGGAAATGATGGCTCGCAACGTGAACGGCCGCCTGACCGCCGCCGAAGCCTTGCGCCACGAAGAGTTTGTGCTGACCAAACTCTACCGCAGCGCGTAACAATTGTGTATCGGTTTAAAGACCGTCGTCCGATAAACCGGGCGGCGGTCTTGTTTTTACCCAACGGTGAGCTATGCAGCACACCCTCTACCCCAACATTGACGAGTTGCTCACTCCGGCAGCCCTCAGCCGGTTGACCGGCCAATCTATTACCGCCGTACAAAGCCACCCGCTGGAAGCGTTTTACAACAAATCCGGCAGCCGGTTACTGGCCGTGGAAACCAACGGCGGCGATGGCCCCCGTTACATTTTGAAAGGGGTGTCGCTGGATTGGGATTGGCAGATGCGCGCCACCGGCGACCATTCGTGCCGTTCGGTGGGGCTGTGGCAATACGGCATTCTCGACCGGCTGCCCTCAAAAATCAGACACGGCGTCATTGCCTGCGCCCGCGACGGCGACGGCTGGGCCATTTTGATGCAGGATGTCAGCCGCTGGATGCTGCCGTACGCGCCCATTCGCAAGCAGCACAACAAAAAATTTCTGGCCGCCATGGCCGCGCTCCACGCCACGTTTTTAAACGACCCGGCGCTGAAAGACCCCAACCTGAATTTGTGTACCACCCGCCACGTTTACACCGTGTTCGGTCCGGAAACCGGCCGCCGCGAGTTGGGGCGCGGTGATGAAGTTCCCCAACGAATTCTTGAGGGGTGGGAACTGGTCAAATCCGAGCTGCCCGCCGACGTGGTCAATATTGTGGTGCCGCTGGTGAATGACCCCACGCCGCTGTGCAACGCTCTGGCGCGGTATCCCTTTACCCTGGTTCACGGCGACTGGCGGCACGCCAACCAGGGCCTCATCCGCGAAGACGGCAAGCAGCGCACAATTCTGCTTGATTGGCAGCTTGCCACCGCCGGCGCGCCGGCCATTGACATCGCCCGCTATTTGGGGACCAATTCGGCGCTGTTTCCGGTGTCCAAAGAGAAGTGCATCAACTATTACCGCAAGCAGTTGGCCCGGCGGCTCGGCAATCAATTTGATGAAAGCTGGTGGCAGCCGCAACTGGAACTGGCCCTGCTGGGTGGTTTTGTGCAGGATGGCTGGGCCATCGTGCTGAAAGCCACCACATGGGACATTACCGCCCACCAGCGCGACCACTGGCAGGCCGACCTGCACTGGTGGGTTGAGCAGGTGCGCACCGGCGCCAAGTGGCTGTAGCAGAAAACAGGTGAATATAATGAATAGTGACAAAAACCCGTCTCACCGGGGGGTTACGTTTAATCCCCGGTTTGATTTTATTCAACAGCGCGCCACCTACCTGCCCGATGACGACCGCCACCTGTACGCAGTGGAACCACCAAAATACCGTTTTAACGTGATTGGCGTGGGCGCCAACGGGCAGGAGCATCTCAAACTGACCATGCTCGAAGGGCGGGCCACGGTACACGGCGTGTTTGACCCCAACCCGCGCAGTGTGGCCGCCGCGCAAAAAATTCACGCCCACTTTTCGCCGCCGGACCAACTGGTGGTGTACGATTCGCTGGCGGCGGCCTGCACCGACCCGGCGGTGGACGGGCTGATTATTTCAACCCCCAATTACACCCACCTGGCCGTGGTGCAGCAGGCCGTCCAATCGGGCAAGCACATTTTGCTGGAAAAACCGATGGCCACTACCTTGCCCGATGCCCGCGCCATCGCCGAACTGGCCGCCGATTACCCGGCGGTGTTTCAGGTGGGGTTGCAGTATCGCTACAAGGCCACCTACGCCGAGGCCATTTACGAGGCCCTGACCCGCCGGTCGGTGGGCAACATCAAAACTATCTCCATCGCCGAACACCGGCTGCCGTTTCTGGACAAAGTCAACCAGTGGAACAAATTCAGCCAATACAGCGGCGGCACGCTGGTTGAAAAATGCTGCCACTATTTTGATTTGATGAACCTGTTTGCCCGGTCAAAACCGGCCAGCGTGTTTGCCACCGGCAGCCAGGCCGTAAATTTTGTGGATTTTGAGTACAACGGCCAAACCTCCGATATTCTGGACAACGCGTTTGTGACCGTGACCTACCAAAACGGCGTGCGGGCCGGCTTCAACCTGTGCATGTTTGCGCCCATGTTTCACGAGGAGTTGGTGCTGTGCGGCGACGCCGGCCGGCTGAAAACCACAGAAACGGTTGATTTTCTGGCCGGGCCGCCGGCAAAAAATCACCTTGAAATTCTGCGCGGCGAAAACGGCCCCTCCCGCGTCACCTCGCCCCACTACCCGGCCTTCGTCGAGCAGAGCGGCCACCTCGGTTCATCCTACTACGAACACATCAATTTTGTGGACAACATCGAAGGCCGGCCCACCAACGCCGCCACCGCCCAGGAAGGATTCTGGTCGATTGTGGTGGGCGTGGCCGCGGAAGAATCCGTAAAAACGGGCCAGGTGGTGCAAATTGCGGAGTTACTGAACAGATGAGCCACTACACCCTGCCCTACGGCAAAACAGAACTGGCATTTGACCTGCCGGACTCGCTGGATGTGACGCTGCTGGCCCCGGCCCAAATTCCGGCGGCGGCAGACCCGGCGGCGACGGTGGAACAGGCGCTCAACAATCCGGTGGGCGGCGTTTCGCCGGCCGATTTTGCCGGCGCGCGCTCGGCGGCCATAGCCATTAACGACAAAACCCGGCCTGTGCCGCACGCCCACCTGCTGCCGCCCCTGCTGGCCCGGCTGGAGGCGCTCGGCCTGCCGCCGGAAGCCATCACGCTAATCATCGCCACCGGCACGCATCCGGTGATGCCGCCGGATGAGTTTGCGCGGGTGGTTCCCCCAGATATCCTGGCCCGCTACCCGGTTATCTGCCACAACGCCTACGATGCCGATATGTTGCAGCATGCGGGAGAAACCGCACGCGGCACGCCGGTGTGGATTAACCGCCATTTTGCCGCCGCCGAGCTGCGGATTGTGGTGGGCAATATTGAGCCGCACCAATTTATGGGATTTTCCGGCGGGGTGAAAAGTGCGGTCATCGGGTTGGGCGGCGCGGAAACCATCAACCGCAACCACGCGCTGATGACTCACCCGCAATCCCGGCTGGGACAGTTTGAGGGGAACCCGGCCCGGCAGGATGTGGAAGAGATGGGCCGGCTGATTGGCGTACATTTTGCGCTCAACGCCATTCTCAACGACCACAAACAACTGGTGCAGGCCATTGCCGGCGAACCGGTAGCAGTGCTGCAACGCGGCATTCCGCGCGTGCTGGAACTAAATCAGGTGACGGTGGATGCGCCGTTTGACCTGCTGCTGGTATCGCCGGGGGGACACCCCAAAGACATCAACGTTTACCAGAGCCAAAAGGGGCTGGCCCACGCCGCGCGGGTGGTGCGCCCAGGGGGAACCATCATTCTGGCGGCGGCCTGCCCGGAGGGCAGCGGCAGCAGCAAATATGAAAACTGGGTGCAGGGCAAAACATCACACGCGCAGGTATTTGCAGATTTTGAGGCCGAAGGCTTCCGGGTGGGGCCGCACAAGGCGTTTCAAATCTCGCGCGATGCAGCCAACGTGCGGGTGTTGCTGGTGTCTGACATGGCTGATGATTTTGTGCGCAGTTTGCTGCTGGAACCGGTCTCCAACATACAGGCGGCGCTGGCGCAGGTTCTGCCATCGCTGCCGGCCGG
>RFJF01000817.1 GCA_003695455.1 Chloroflexota bacterium | reverse complement strand
ATTTTACGAGGAGAAAAAATGAAAGGCTTAAAAGACAAACGGGTACTGATTACCGGCGGGGCCAGCGGCATTGGGCTGGCAACCGTCAAACGATTTTTGGAGGAAGGTTCGCGGGTGGCGGTGTTTGACCGGGATGCGGACGGCCTGCAACGCCTGGCCGCGGACCTGCCGCTGGCGGCAGCGGTAACGGTGGACGTGTCCGATTCCGAATCGGTGGCGCGGGCATTTGCCCAACTGGATGAAACGTTGGGCGGCCCGGATATTCTCATTAACAACGCGGGCATCAGCATCCGCCACAATTTTTTGGAGATTACCCCTGCTGAATGGGAGCAGGTGGTGCGGGTGGATTTGTTCGGGGTGTTTTACGTGGCCCAGCAGGCCGCACGCCGAATGGTGGCCGGGGGCGGCGGCGCCATTGTGAACATGGGCTCAACCAACGGCATGGTCGGCCAGCCGTTTTACGCCGACTACAACGCCGCCAAAGCCGGCGTCATCGAACTGACGCGCTCAATGGCCATTGAACTGGCGCCCGCTGTGCGGGTTAACGCTGTGTGCCCCGGTTACGTACTCACCCCAATGCAGGAAGCAGAGTACACCCCGGAAATGATGGCCGAACTGAACGCCAAAATTCCGCTCAAACGGCACGCCTCGCCGGAGGAAGTGGCCGGGCTGTTCGCCTTTTTAGCCTCGGAGGAGGCGCCGTACATCAACGGCCAGCCCATTGTAATTGACGGCGGCGAAATTGCCGGGGGTTTGTGCAGCCGGTAAATCGCAGGTGACAAAAGAAAACAGACAGGCCAGCTTATCGACCTGTCTGTTGTTTTATTAGCCAAAATTTTTCCGCACCGATTTAACGACATCGTGAACAATCTGGCGGCCGCCTTTGTTCAGCGCCCGGTAATCGTGCAGCAGGTCAATTTCCAGGTTGCTCAGCGCCTCTTCACCGGGCGGAAGCAGGCCGGCCAGTTGCTGAACATACAACCGGTCCAGCTCTAACGCGGCGGCCAGCTTTTCGGCCACCTCAAACGTGGGCGGCACCCCCGAGGTCAGGTCGGCCACCACTTCGGCTTCAAGGCCGGCCTTTTTGCCGAGCTGTTTGGGGCTCATTTTGCGGGCTTCAAGCTCACCGGCCAGCCAGGTTGAGAAATCTCTGCCGGTTGACGGGGGCTTTAAAATACGCGCCAAACGGAATACGTAAACAGGGTTGGCGCCAAAAGCCCGGGCAAGCGCCTGGGCCACTTTTTCACCACAAATTTGCTCGTTTTCATGAGCAACTTTGTTAATAATCCGTGAAATGGGCGCCTGCGAGATGCCGGCTTCCTGGGCCAGTTTGCGCTGGCTCCAGCCGCGCTTTTTGCGTTCTTTCTCTATCCACTGTCCTAGTTCATTGCTCATAATGGATGTCTTGTCCTTTTTTGATTTGGGCTGATTTTGAGGATGAAGTGTGCATCCGGAATCGTGGCAATTTTGATAGAAAGTGAGCCAATTATAAACTGTGGTGCTGTAAATTGCAACTATCACAATGTGTTAAGACATAACAAGCTAAACTTAATGAATTGCTGATTTTTTGCCGCATCGGGCACGAAATGTTAAACTTTCTTTGTGGGGTGGATGCACACCCCAACTTGTGTTATGATTATTTGGGGGGCAGCAATCGTTACTGGGGGCGCCAGGGTTAGGTCGGGAGGTTATGTCGGCTTCGTTTGATTCGTTCGTTACAAAAACAAAAATCGTTGTTCCCAGCCGCCGGTCTCACCTGATTACTCGCGAACATCTTTTAAACCGGTTGCAGGATTTACTGGATTACCGGTTAATCAACATTACGGCGCCGGCCGGGTACGGTAAAACATCGTTGCTGGTTGATGCGGCGGACCAGTTAGATATGCCCATTTGCTGGTACACCATTGACGCGCTGGACAACGACCCCCAACGGTTTATCATTCATTTTCTGGCCTCACTTTACCAGCAATTCCCCGCGCTGGCCCAACTTTCACCCGCATCCCTTGAATCGCTGGCAGACCTGTCTGAGATGGTAACGCCGGTGATTAACGCCGTGTACGCCACGGTGCATGAGCATTTCATCATTGTGCTCGACGATTTTCACCTCATCAACAACCAGGAAGTGATTAATTTTGTAGACCATTTTGTGCGCTTTGCTGATGAAAATTGCCATGTTGTCATTGCATCGCGCCGGTTGATCAGCCTGCCAAGTTTGGTACTGTTTGTGGGCCGTTCTGAAGTAGGCGGTCTGGGAACCCCTGACCTGGCTTTTGGCCCCGCCGAAATTCAACAACTGATTGAACAAAACTACAACGTTACGCTGTCCAGAGACAAGGCCGAGGAGCTGGCAGAGGTCACCGAAGGCTGGGTGACCGGCCTGCTGTTGTCAACGCAGGCATTTTGGCGAGACGTAGTTGACCGCATGCAACTGGCGAATGTATCGGGCATTGACGTGTACGATTACCTGGCGCACCAGGTGCTTGACCAGCAGCCCGCAAGCGTGCAGGATTTTTTGCTGCGCACCGCACTGCTTGAGGAGTTTGACGCCAACCTGTGCGAGCAGGTTTTTGGCCCGGCTACCTATTCCGACGGCCAAACATGGGTCTCGCTGACCCGGCTGGTTTTGCGCAATAATCTGTTTGTGCAGCCGATGGATGAAACCGGTGTTACCCTGCGGTACCACCAGCTTTTTCAGGAATTTTTGCAGAAGAGATTCAAGCGAGACCATCCGGCTGAAGCCCAGCAGATTTTGATATCGCTGGCAGAATTTTACACCCGTGAAGGAGAGTGGGAAAAGGCATATTACCTGTACCAGCGGCTTGAAAACACGCCGGGCGCCGCCGAACTGGTAGAGAAAGCGGGCCTGGCAATGGTGCATGCCGGTCGCTTTAAAACACTGGGCAGTTGGATTGACAATTTTCCGCCTGCGTTGTTAAACAAACGCCCCATCTTGGTGGCCTTGCGCGGTTACGCTTCGGCCATGCTGGGTGATGTGAAACAGGGGGCTTCGCTGTTAGGCAGGGCCGAGACCGAGTTCAGAAAAAATGGCGATAGCGCCGGGCTGGCCCAAACATTGGTGTGGCAGGCGGGCGTTCATTTTTTGCTGGGTAATTATGAGCAATCATTGGCCTGCGCCAACGAGGGGTTGGCGCTGACCCAATTGAAAGGCAGCGCATCTGCGTTGCAGGCCACGGCGCTCAGAGTCAAAGGCCAGAGTTTGCTCACAGCCCGGCAAACAGGCCCGGCTATTGCTTCGCTGGAACAAGCGTTAGAAGTGTACAAAACCCTGGCTGATAAAGCCAACATTGCCCGGTCTTACCTTGAACTTGGCGTGGCCAATATGGCTACCGGCCGTTATTCGATGGCCTCTCGCTATTACGACCTTGCCCGCGATTATTTTCAGACTGCCGGCAATTCTACCCGGCTGGCAGACCTGCTCAACAATCAGGGTGTGCTGTACCACCTTATTGGCAATTACCCCCAGGCCATTTCGGCTATGGAAAGCGCCCTCTCCTTTGCCGAGTCTCGCCAGTACGTCCGCATGCAAGCCTACGTGTTGGCCGGAATTGGCGATATTTACGCCGACATCGAGGCGTTTTCTGCTGCAGAAAACGCGTACCGGCAAGCGCATCACACGGCGCTGCAAATTGATGACGGATTTTTGCTGCTGTATCTTGAAGTGGCCCATGTCAACCTGGCGTGCAGACAAAAAGATTTTGAGCAGGCCCACACCCATTTGCAGTATGCCGGCCAGATGGTGCAGAACAACAGCTCACAGTATGAAAAAGGCCTGTATTTTTTGGCCGCGGGAAATCTGGCCTTTGCCGAGGAGCAACTTCCACTGGCTATTCAATTTCTTGAGCAGGCCGAGGGCCACTTTAAGGCCATTGGGCAGCAGGTTGAGCAGGCGCAAACCTGCCTGATTTTGGCAACCGTGCATTTTGAAGCCCAGAATAAATCAGATGCGTTTGAATGTCTGTCCAGGGCGTTGCATTTGGCGGAACCGCTGCACAGTAAGCATCCGCTGGTGGTGGTCGGCCAAAACGCCGAACCGCTGCTCAAGGCTGCCCAGCGCCAGCGAAATAACAAACACGGCGTGGCGCAGTTGTTAAAACAGGTGCAACAATTTCAACTGGATATTCCCACGCTTCGCCGCAACGTACAGCGGCAATCTCACGCTGTGCCGCTCTCTTCGGCCAGGCTGGTGGTAGAGGCATTAGGCCCGGCGCGCGTCATGTTAAATGATGAACTCATTTCATCGGGCGAGTGGCAGTCACAAAAACGTGTTCGAGAGCTGTTTTTCTACCTGCTGGCTCATCCGCAAGGCCAAACCAGAGATGCCATTGGTTTGACATTTTGGCCCGAAAGTTCACAGAACGATTTGAAACGCCAGTTCAGAAATACAATTTACCGCCTTAGGCGCGCCACCGACAAGGATTTTATTGTGTACGATCAGGATATGGACCGTTACTACTTTAACCGTGAAATGGATTATCAATACGATGTAGAAATTTTTGAAGCCAAACTGGCCCGGGCACGTGACGCAAAAAATGTTGAAACCCGGATTACGGAATTGAAGGAGGCCGTTAAACTGTACCGGGGGCCATATTTGCTTGATTTTGAACAGACCTGGCTTCTTGCCGAACGGCAACGATTGAGCCATTTGTATGTGCAGGCCAACCTGACACTGGCCCGGCATTACCTGAACACCAAAAATTACAACGCTACCCTCAACTACGCCTGGGATGTATTAAAAGAAGACCCGTGCCAGGAAATTGCGCACCGTTTGATTATGCGCGCCTATGCCGGCATGGGAGACCGCGCCTCGGCGGTGCGGCAGTACAAAGAATGCGAGCGTATTCTGCGTGAAGAAGTAGGTGTTTCCGTTTCTGCGCAAACCCGGCAACTGTACAACGAAATTATCCGCTGATAACAGCTGGCGGTTTTTTGAACCTTAAGAAATGCCGGTGATACGCCGGCATTTCTTGTTTTTTAAGGTTGTAGCCCAAAACGGATACCTTTAAAGAGACTCTTTAGGAGACTCTTTAGGAGACCCCCCCCTGTAATAATAAAACCAAATTAAGTAACGGTTTTCTTATTCAAATTTACCGAGGAGGGTAAAAATGAAACGCTATTTTAATCAGGTACAGTTGACCGCAGGGAAGGTTGAACAACGGCACGTTCGCATTGGGCTGATTGTTCTCACGTTTGTATTGCTGGCCCTGGCCGGCGGGGCGCCGGCATCCAGCGGCTGCTGCTAACTGTTAAATTGCACGGCCTGCAGGTCATCAATCTGCGGATGCGGCAGGATTAAACTTCATTCACGTCATCCACTTTGCCTGTTTAATCAATCCATCACAAGGTCAATCTGCCAAACATTGACCGCAGACCTTGTAACCCAATAAACGCATGAAAAAATGGAAAGAAGCCCGTCGAATGCGGGCCTGGGAATTAATAAATCGAGGTTGGAAACAAAATCAAATAGCAGAAACTCTGGGGGTCACGCCGGGTGCGGTGAGCCAGTGGATTAAGCGCGCTCGCGTTGACGGAAAAGAAGCGTTGCGCAGCCGCAAAGGAGGTGGCCCCAAACCAGGGTTAAACTCAGAGCAGATGAGGCGTTTGTCAAAATTGCTGGATCAAGGCGCAAAAGCTTACGGCTTTTCGGGCGATGAATGGACCTGTGGCCGGGTGCAGAAAGTCATCAAACGGGAGTTTGGCATATCATACAGCGCCCGGCACGCCGGCAGAATACTGGAAAAGATTGACCGCCAATCACAGCAGGGCGTCACAGCAATTGGCCGGCAAACAGAGTTGTCTATGGGGTAACGCAGCAGCGGCCACAGTACCGGGGTAAAGTTCATCGCCAGGTTCAGAAGTTTATGTTTCCATCAATAAAACTGAGTTGGTTGGTACCCGTAGCATTTGTGCCACAATTGTTTACATTTTTTCTGCCGGCCACGCAAAACTACTGGTCCGATGGAATTGTAGCTTTCGGGTTGATTGCCTCGCTCATTTTGTTATTGGTTGTGGCGCTGGTTAATTTTAACCAATGGGGATTTAGAGTGATAGCGTTGGGCCTGGCGCTGAATCTGCTGGTCATTGCTTTCAACGGCGGCTTTATGCCCATTAACCCGGAAAACGCCAGTCGCCTGTACCCCAACGTGTCGCCCGATGCCTGGGAATTTGGGCAACGGTTGGCGGATAGCAAAGACACGGTCATTCCAGAAGCCGCCACGCGCCTGCGATATTTATCGGACAGATTTTTTGTGGCGCTTGCACCCGTCAGCACCTGGCGCATCGTGTTCAGTGTGGGTGATGTATTAATTGCGGCGGGAATATTTCTGTGGTTCTGGCAAATGCGGGAATCTGTTTTTGAATGATTTTGTGGCGATTTTTGAAAAAGTGATTGGATTGAGCAAATGAGCGTAAATATTTTTGGAATGAAACAAAAACCACGCCTTGCAAATCTTACAACTACGCCGGCAGTGGCTGTGCCAAACGGCAGCATGAGCCGCTTGATGGCCGCCGCGGTTGTTGATCAACAATTTTGCCGGGCGTTGCTGGCCAATCCGATGGCGGCAATAGAACGTGGTTTTGGCAGCGAGACGTTCAATTTGACCCCGGCCGAAAAGAAACTGGTGATGTCAGTAAAAAACCCGGCAAATCTGCCCGACTTTGCCCGCCAACTTATTCATAATTACAACAAAGCCTGATTCCAATTGCTTGTCAGTCTCTTGTTTTAACGGAGGACAGAGCCTGCATCGGATTACGATGAATTCGGTGCAGGCTCTTTTTTTGCCTCACGTGCGAATGTTGTGTACTATCAAACGGTAAGTAACAGAACAGCAGAGCGGCAAGGGGGTAGGGTATGGAATACGTAAATCTTGGCAACACCGGGTTGAAAGTATCGCGCATTTGTTTGGGCATGATGACCTACGGCGACCCCAACTGGCGCGAGTGGATTCTGCCCGAGGACGAGGCTCGCCCGTTTGTGCAGCGCGCGCTCGAGTTGGGCATCAACTTTTTTGACACGGCCAACATGTACTCGCTGGGCGTCAGCGAGGAAGTAACAGGCCGCCTGCTCAACGAAAGCGTTCGCCGCGAGGAAGTGGTTATTGCCACCAAGGTCTACTTCCCAATGAGTGACAAACCTAATCAGGGCGGACTCTCGCGCAAGCACATTATGGATTCTATTGATGCATCGCTGCGGCGGCTGGGCACCGATTACGTGGATTTGTACCAGATTCACCGCTGGGATTACGAAACCCCCATCGAGGAGACGCTGGAGGCCCTGCACGATGTGGTCAAAGCCGGCAAAGCCCGTTACATCGGCGCATCGAGCATGTGGGCCTGGCAGTTTGCCAAAGCCCTCCACACGGCTGATCGGCGCGGCTGGACCCGTTTTATCTCGATGCAGAACCACTACAACCTCATCTACCGTGAGGAAGAACGCGAAATGAACCCCCTCTGCGTGGCCGAAGGTGTGGGGCTGATCCCCTGGAGCCCGCTGGCCCGCGGCTTTTTGGCCGGCAACCGCAAACGCAACGCCGACGCCCCCACCGCCCGCGCCAAATCCGACAGCTTTGCCCACGATATGTACTACCAGGATACCGATTTTGATGTAGTAGACCGTGTGGTAGAACTGGCCGGTCGCAAATCGGTCAAACCGGCCCAGATTGCGCTGGCCTGGTTGCTGCACCAACCTGGTGTGGCCGCGCCGATTGTGGGCGCCAGCAAAATGTACCAACTGGAAGAAGCCGTGGCTGCCGTCGAAATCAGCCTTTCTGAAGAAGACCAGACATTTCTGGAAGAGCCGTACCGCCCGCACCCCGTACTGGGCCACAGTTGAGTCTGTAGAGTTAGTAGAGTGTGTGGAGTGAGCAGAGTTAAAATTTGTTCATTGGTCATTGTTAATTGGTAATTGAATCTGTCTGGCACATGGGGCACGTGCCACGCCGCCCCTTCGATGCCCCCCACGTGGCCGATTGGCCCACCGTGCAGGAGTGGCTGCCCGCCACCGTCCCCGGCAACGTCCGCAGCGACCTGCTGGCGCAAGGCCACATCCCGGACCCAACCGCCGGCCTGAATTACCGCCACAGCCGGTGGGTTGAAGATGTGGACTGGTGGTACCGCCGCCGCGTCACGCTCAATCCTTTGCCGCCGGAAGGCCGCGCCTTCCTCATTTTTCACGGCATAGATTACCTCTCGGCCATTTTTGTGAACGGGCGCGAAGTGGCCCGCCACGCCGGCATGTTCTCCCGCCAAACCATCGAAGTGACCGAAGCCGCCCGCGCCGGCGCGTTCGATCTGGCCGTGCGGCTGTGGGGCAGCGGCGCGCTCCCCCGCCGCCGGCTGTCTGGCCTGCAAAAAGCGTGGCAATTCTGGGGCCAAAAACTGTACCGCAGTTGGGTGGGCATCTACCCGGACCGCACCGCCACCCTCAAATGCCAGATGTCCTTTGGCTGGGATTTTGCCCCGCCCGTCCGCGCCATGGGCATTTGGGATGACGTGGAACTGCGCCGCACCGGCCCGCTTGCCATTCGGGATTGGCAAATCAGCGGTGGAACCGGCGGCGACCCCGTCGCGGTGACCCTGTGGCTAAACAGCGCCCGCCCCACCCCCGCCCAGGCTGAAATCACGCTCATCCCGGCCAACTTTCGGGGGGACTCCCCGCCGCCGGCCCATTTTTCGCTCCGCCTGCCCGCCGGGCAGAGCCGCGTAACCCTGCGCTGTCCCGCGTCCGGCCTCAAACCCTGGCAGCCGTGGGAACGCGGCCTGCCGCACCTGTACACCGCGCGCGTCTCTCTGACCGGCCCGGATGGTCGTCGGCTCGATTCGGTTGACTGCCGCACTGGCTTTCGCGTAGCGAGCTGGAAAGATGGGCAATTATCCGTCAACGGCCGCTCAATTTTTGCCCGCGGCCTCAACTGGGT
>RFJF01000087.1 GCA_003695455.1 Chloroflexota bacterium | reverse complement strand
GACCGTGGAAGCCGAAGAGGAATTTCTCAGGCTGATGCTGCCGTAGTTTTGGCGCGGGAGTGCCGGAACGCAAAAGTGTAGAATCTGAAATCTGTATTCTGGAATCTGGAATCTGAATGGAGTGACTTATGCCAAAAACATTGCAGGATAAAATTGCCATTGTCACCGGCGGCGGGCAGGGATTGGGGCAGGCCATCTGCCACCGGCTTGCCGCCGAGGGCTGCCACGTGGTGGTGGCCGATTTGAACGAAGCGGGCGCGCAATCCACAGCCGCCGACATTGCCGCCACCACAGACCGGCAGGCGCTGGCCTTTAAAGTGGACGTTACCAACGAAGCGCAGGTGGCCTCGCTGGTGGAGCAAACCGTGGAAAAATTTGGCCGGCTGGATATTCTGGTAGCCAACGCCGGGATTCTCATTTCCGGGCCGCTCACCGATTTTGAGGTAGACAAGTGGCGGCTGGTGCTCGATGTGAATCTGGTGGGGTACATGATTGCAGCCAAGCACGCCGCCCGGGTAATGCAGGCGCAGGGCAGCGGCGCGATTGTGCAAATCAACTCCAAATCCGGCAAAAAGGGCAGCTTCAAAAATTCGGCGTATGCAGCCAGCAAGTTCGGCGGCATCGGCCTGACCCAAAGCCTGGCGCTGGAACTGGCCGAACACGGGGTGCGGGTCAATTCTGTGTGCCCCGGCAACCTGCTCGATTCGCCGCTGTGGGTCAACTCGCTGTACAAACAGTACGCCAAAAACCAGGGCATCACCGAAGAAGAAGTGCGCCAAAAATACGTCAACCAGGTTCCTATGAAGCGCGGCTGCACTTACGATGACGTGTGCAACGTGGTGGTTTTTCTGGCCTCGGAACAGGCAGGCTACATGACCGGGCAGGCCATCAACGTCACCGGCGGGCAGGAGATGCGGTAGGCTCGTGCTGCGTGTTTCAAAATCAACGCAACACGCAGCACGTTTCACGGTTACCAAACTGCGCCTTAAATTTTTAGTGCCGGACTTGATGTTTCTTTTTTTTGGTGTTAAAATGAAAGCAATTGAAAGTAAACACAATCGAAAGAAACTAAATGTCTCTGGCAAAAGAACTGTATCTGGAAGAACGGCGGCAGGCCATTCTGGCCCGCATCACCGAGCAGGGGCGCGCGTCAGTGGCGGAACTGAGCGAGGCGCTGGGCGTGAGCGGCGTCACTATTCGCTCTGACTTGCAGGCGCTGGCCGACCGCAAACTCATCATCCGCACCCACGGCGGAGCCATCCCCGCCGCCGGCAATCAGTACGAAATTGCGCTGGCATTGCGCCGGCAAAAACAGGTGCAGGCCAAAAATCAAATTGGGCAGGCTGCCGCCGCGCTGGTCAGTGATGGCGACGCCATTTTTGTGGACAGCAGCAGCACCGCGCTGGCCCTGCTGCCGCACCTCAAATCGCGCCGCCAACTAACGCTCATCACCAACAGCCTGGCCGTGGCTCAGGAAATGCAGGCCACCCCCACCGTGAAAGTAGTGATGCCCGGCGGAACCCTGCACCACGACACCGCCTCGCTGATTGGCGTTGAAGGTCTCAAAGTGTTGGATAAATACAACATTCAAACGGGCTTTTTTGGCGCGCACGGCATCACCCTGACCGAAGGGCTGACCGATGTGGACGCTGATGAAGCCGATGTCAAACGGCAACTGGTGGCAATGTGCCGCCGCGCCGTGGTACTGCTCGACTCAACTAAATGGGGGCAGGTGGGGCTGGCCGCATTTGCCCGGCCGCAAGACATCAACACCATCATCACCGATTCCGTCCCGCCCGACATGGCAGCGCAATTCCGGGCGCTGGGCGTTGAGGTGACGGTGGTTTAACCAATGGGAAAATAGGAACCTGCCACGTACAACTTGCTCCTCTGAAAATAGGATTTAGGGGTCGGGAGTCAGGAATTAGGAGGGAGTCTCAGGCGTGTCACCCGGAGCACAGCGAAGGGTCTCCTGACCGGTGAAAAGTTAATTTTAATTCTGCGTTGCTGTGCCGCAGGAACTGTCGCACTCCCTGCAAAATACAAATAACAAATGACCATTGACAAAGGACAAACACCGATATGCCAACACCCGTAGTGATGCCCAAACAGGGCAACTCTGTAGAAAGCTGTATCATTGTAAGCTGGAAAAAAGCCGTCGGCGAGACGGTGGAAGCGGGCGACATTGTGTGCGAGGTGGAGACGGACAAGGCGCTGATTGAAGTGGAAAGCCCCGCCGCCGGAACCCTGCTGGCCCACTTTTTCGCCGAAGGCGACGAGGTGCCGGTGATGACCAACATCGCCGCGGTGGGGCAGCCCGGCGAAGCGGTAGACAACCTCAACCCCAACGCAGCCGCCGCGCCCGAACCCGCCGCCCAACCCACACCGGTAGCAGACGCCGCGCCTCCCGTCGAGCCGGAAACGGCCGCGCCGGTTGCGGCCCCGCCGCCCGCCAACGGCGACCGGCTCAAAATTTCGCCGCGGGCAAAGGCGCTGGCCGGGCGCAAACAGGTGGCCCCGGAAAACCTGTCCGGCAGCGGCCCCGGCGGGCGCATCATCGAGCGGGACGTGCAGGCCGCCATCGAGGCCCGGCCGGCGATGACCCCGCTGGCCCGCACCATGCTCGGCAGCGGCGAATTTGCCGCCCCGCCGCGCGGCTCCGGCGTGCGCGGCCGGATTACAAAAGACGATCTGACTCCGGCGGCGACAGCAGCAGCAACCGCCGCCGCGCCGCCAACGCCTGGTGACGACATCGAAATTATTCCGGTCAAAGGCGTGCGCAAGGTCATTGCGGAACGGATGCTGGAATCGCTGCAAACCACGGCCCAGCTCACGCTCAACAGTTTTGCCGACGCCCGCGCCCTGCAAGCCTACCGCAAACAGCTCAAAGCCAGCGACCCCGCGCTCGGCCTGCAAGCCATCACCCTCAACGATTTGATTCTGCTGGCGGTGTCGCGCACCCTGCCGCAGTTCCCGGATTTGAACGCGCTGTTCACCGGCACAGAAATCCACCGCTACCGCCGCGTGCATCTGGGCATGGCCGTAGATACGCCGCGCGGGTTGATGGTTCCCACCCTGCGCGCCGCCGACACGCTCAGCCTCAAGCAGTTGGCCGCCGAGGCCAAACGGCTGGCCGCCGCCTGCCAGAGCGGCAAAATCGCCCCGGATG
>RFJF01000816.1 GCA_003695455.1 Chloroflexota bacterium | reverse complement strand
GGCGATGAAACCCCGCGCGAGGGCGTGACTCCGGTAGCCGTGCCGCCCATCAGCGCTGCGTACCCCCACAACGATGAATTTGACAACCCCTGGCTCTGCCCCTACTGCACCCGCCCCACCCGCCCGCAAGACACCGAATGTCCCCACTGCCAACAGCCGCTGGTCATCACCTCGCGGGTGCGCGCCGAGCCGTCGGTGTGGTTGTGGCGGGGCATCTTTTTTCAGGTGGGGATGATTCTGTTGCTGTTCGGTCTGTGGTCGGCGTCGTTCTCGCTGGTGCTCAAAGCCAACCACATCTTCCAACCAATGGCACTCATTCCGGCCTACTTTGGCCTGCCGGTGGAGCAGCCGGAAGAAACAGTGCAGCAGGCGCTGGCGGCGTATCCTCCGTGGATTTTCTGGGGATTTGTCATCGCGCTGCTGTTTGCGGTGGTGCTGATTGGGCTGCTCTATTTTAGGGTGCGGCACGGCAACACCGTGTTTCTCATCAGCGCCAGTTTGCTGTTGGCGCTGGGCGTGACCCTGCTGGTGTTTTTCTACGATTCGGTGGTGCTGCTGTTGCTGGGCGGGCTGCTGTTTATTTTGGGCGCAGGGCAGTTGCTCATTACCCTCAATTTGTGGAACGATTTCAAATTCAAGTCGCGCCGGTTGCGGCTCACCGTAGACGAGGGCGCATCGGGACACGCTACCCTCTTTTTGAGCGGCAAAGAATACGCCGAAATGAAAATGTGGGGGCTGGCAATCATCCACTACCGGCGAGCCATTGGCCGCGAACCGCGCCGGGCGGTTTACCATCTGGCGCTGGCCATTGCGCTCGCCAAAGTGGGGCGCTACGAGCTGGCCCAAAAATCGCTGGAGCGCGCCGAGCAACTTGACCCCGATGCGCCGGAAATCTGGCGGCTGCGAAAGAAAATCCGCGCCCAAAAACAAAACGCAGCGGCCCGCACCTGAGGAGGCACTGTGGACCATTTTGTTGAAATTTACCGCCACCGCGCCGCCGACTACCATCGCATGGTGCAGCCGGAAGATGCCGACGGCAACCTGCTGCCCGCGCTGGAACGGGTTGCACCGCTGGACGGGCGGCGGATTCTGGATTTGGGCAGCGGGACCGGCCGCCTGCCGTTGCTGCTGGCCGGGCGCGCCGCGCAGGTGGTGGCGCTGGATTTGCACACCGGCATGCTCCGCGAACATCTGCGCCAGCGAGAACTGCGCGGCGGCAGCTGGCCTCTGCTTCGGGGCGATATGCGCGCCCTGCCCGTATCTGCGGGTTGGGCCGATGTGGTGACCGCAGGCTGGGCCATCGGCCATTTTGTGGGCTGGTACGGCGCAGAATGGCCGGCGCAGATTGACCGCGTGCTGAAAGAGATGCACCGGGTGGTCAGGCCGGGCGGCGCGCTCATCATTGTAGAAACGCTCACCACCGGCAGTCTGGTTCCCGCGCCGCCCAACAAAGGGCTGGCCCGCTACTACCACCGGCTGGAAACCACGTGGGGCTTTTCCCGGCAACAAATCCGCACCGATTACCAATTTGACAACGTGGATGATGCCGTGGCCCGCACCGAGTTCTTTTTTGGCGCGGAACTATCGGCCAAAGTGCGGGCCAACGGCTGGGCACGCCTGCCGGAGTGGAGCGGCGTGTGGGGCAAATCGCTTCAGCCGTAAATACCCCGCCGGGCCACACCCGCAAAAAACGGGCCGGCCCGGCGAGGCGGGAATTACCGGCAGCAGCGTCAGTCAAACGGAATCCATTTTTGGTCGCTGCGGCTGCTTTCTACCACTTTTTCAATGAATTTCACGCCGCGCGCGCCATCGTACACGGTGGGGAAGTCCAGTTCCAGTTCGGTGGGTTCGCGCCCAACAAGTCTGGCCCGGATGGTATCGGTGATGTTCATAAAAATGTTGCCAAAGGCCTCAAAGAAGGCTTCGGGGTGACCAAACGGCAGGTGAGTGGCCCGGCTGGCGGCTTCGCCAAAGTAGCCGTTGCCCCGTTTGTAAACCTGCATCGGCCCGGCGGGGTCTTTGAAATAGAGCCAGTTGGGATGTTCCTGATGCCATTCCAGACCGGCCTTGGTTCCGTACACCCGAATGGCGATGCCGTTCTCCTCACCGGCGGCAATTTGCGAACACCAAAGCACGCCGCGCGCGCCATTTTTAAAACGGAGCAGCACGTTGGCGTCGTCATCCAGCCGGCGGCCCGGCACAAAGGTCGTCAGGTCGGCGCAGAGTGAGTCAAGTTCCAGCCCGGTGATGTAGCTGACAAGGTTTTCGCAGTGAGAGCCGATGTCACCCACAGCCCCGGCAATCCCGGAACGTGCCGGGTCGGTGCGCCATTCGGCTTGCTTGGCCCCCTCGTCCTCAATTTTTTCCAGCAGCCAGCCCTGCGGGTACTCAACCACCACCCGCTGAATCTTGCCCAACCTGCCGGAGCGCACCCAATCCCGGGCTTCTTTGGCCATGGGGTAGCCGGTGTAGTTGTGGGTTACGCCAAACACCACGTTGTGTTTTTCCACGGCCTCAACCAGTTTTTGGGCCTGCTCGCTGGAGTGAACCATCGGTTTATCAAGCACCACGTTGAAACCGGCTTCCACAAACGCCAGGGCCGGCTCAAAGTGCATGTGATTGGGGGTCACAATATTTACAAAATCAATGCGTTCGCCGGGGGGCAGAGCGCTCTCTTTTTCCAGCATTTCCTGCCAGGTGCCGTAATTCCGGTCATCGGCAATGAGCAGTTCTTTGCCCGAGGCTTTTGCCTTTTCAGGCGTGCTGGAAAACGCGCCGGCAACCAACTCGGTCAACCCGTCAGAAATGGCCGCCCGGCGATGCACCGCGCCGATGAACGAATCTTTTCCGCCGCCAATTTGTCCAAATTTGATTTTACGGTTCAAGGTTGTCATAAAATTATCCTCCTATTCCTCTGATGCAAATGCCGCGTCAAACGCAACATCAGACGGCGCAAAGTCGGTGCGGCGAATGTAAGCCAGGGCATCGGGTGCGCCCCAATCGCGGTCCATGCCGCTGTCTTCCCACTCCACCGAAAGCGGCCCCTGGTAGCCAATGCGGTTGAGGGCGCGGAATATCTCTTCAAAATCTACGCTGCCGTGACCGGGCGAAACAAAGTTCCAGCCGCGCCGGCTATCGCCAAAATTCAGGTGCGAGCCAAGGATACTGCGCCGCCCGTTGCCCACCAACACCTTTGAATCTTTTACGTGCACGTGGTAAATCCGGTCGGCAAATTCTTCAATGAAGGCCGCGGAATCAAGGAACTGGTGTACCAGATGGCTGGGGTCAAAGTTGATGCCAAACGCAGGCCGCCGGTCAATGGCATTCAGGGTCATTTCGGTGGTCACAAAATCGTAGGCAATTTCTGTGGGGTGAACCTCAAGCCCGAATTTCACGCCGACTTCATCAAACACATCCAGAATGGGATTCCAGCGGTCGGCAAAATCACGGTAGCCGGCCTCAACGGCGGCAAAATCGTTGGGCGGGAAGGAATAAATCAAATGCCAGATTGACGAACCGGTAAACCCGTTAACTATCTTCACGCCAAATTCAGCGGCGGCGCGGGCAGTATTTTTTACTTCTTCGGCGCAGCGTTGGCGCACGCCTTCTGGG
>RFJF01000815.1 GCA_003695455.1 Chloroflexota bacterium | reverse complement strand
GGGCGATTGATTGCGCCCGTTGAGTATCACCTGTCTATTCCCACCCAGACCCATTTTTTGGTCAACCCCAGCGGGAACTTTAAAGCAGATTACCGGGAATATGCCGCAGGGTTTATTCTGATTTTGCCTGAAAACGCGAAAAATGTAACATTAGGCGGCACCTACACGTTGCAGTTTGCAGACAAACGCAAAAAAGAAATCCGCATTGAGCGAAAGTACAAAAACACCAAACACCGCGGCAAAACATACCATTCTTTTTGGGTTAAAATCACCCCCCAAAAATAAACGGCGCTGATTTGGCCGTGTTTTGAGTCAACCGTTGCAAAGGGAAAAAACCTATGAGCGATATTTCTTCCGGGGACAAAACATTGGTTGGGCCATCAATGGGCCCCAAATTGGAAGTAACCCGTGGCGAGAATGCCGGCGAAGTTTTCAAGGTTAAGCTGACCACACGGGTTGGCCGTGAACGGGATAACGACGTTATTCTGCTCGATTTGCGTTCATCCCGGCACCACCTGGAAATTAATTTGACCGGCGGCGAGTGGGTGCTGACCGATTTGGGCAGCGCCAACGGCACCTTGCTTAATGGCGAGCGCGTGACTGCGCCTGCCGCCCTGCACAGCGGCGACCGGATAACCGTAGGTGAAACTGAAATGATTTTCAGAATCCCCGGCCAGCGAGACGCCGACACTGCGCCGGTGGCCGCCGCCTCCGGCCCGCCTTCGCCGGTGCCGGTCCCGCGCCGGGGAGCAGCTTCGGGGGCATTTCCGGCAGCCGCGCAACGCCGAATGCCGTCCCGTCTGGTGTGGGTGGCCGGCGGCGCGGTTTTGCTGCTGTGCGTATTGGCCGTTATTGTGGTTACCTGGACTACCAGCCGCTTTACAGGCGGCACAGGCAGTACAGAAAACATCCCGGCGGCAACCCGGGCAACGGCCACCGGCAAAACAACGCCGGCCACGGCTGCCGCAGCCGGCAATTCCGGCAATGACCAATCGGTGCCGGGGCGTCCGGCCAAATTGGCGCTGGTGTACGAGGAGGATTTCAGCGATTCGTTCAGTGGTTGGGATGACGCCTTTGATGCCTACACCCGCAAAGTATACGGCAATAATCGTTACAACATTGAAGTTGCGGCCAGCAACCTGGTGGCCTGGGGGCTGGCTAACAGAATTGTGGCCGATTTTGAAATTGAGGTAGAAGGCAAACTGGAAGATGGCGATGAAGCCAACAGCTACGGGCTGCTCTTCCGTTTTGAGGACAAAGAAAACTTTTACCGGTATGATATTTCCGGCGATGGCTTTTATCTGTTCAGTAAATTCATTGACGGCGAGTGGATTACCCTGGTTGACTGGACCGAATCGGAATTCATCAACACCAGTAAAAACGCAACCAATGTTCTCAAGGTTTCGGCTTTTGGGCCAGATATTACCCTGTGGGTAAACGGCCAAAAACTCACCTCGGTATCTGATGATTCACTCAGCCGGGGAAACTTTGGCTTTTTCACCGGCACCTTTGCCGAACCCTACAGTTGGGTGAGTTTTGACAATTTAAAAATGTGGACCCGGCCCAACGAAGAAATTGTGCTGATTCCCACCCCTACCCCGCCGGGCGCCGGTGCTGTATCGCAGTCGCCCATTCCAACGCCCACCCCCCTGCCGCCCACAACAGAACCCGCCGCAGAAGTAGCAGAAAGCAGCGCGGGCGGGCAATCGCCGGTGGCAACCCCAACGGCTGTGGCCTCTCCAACGGTGCAACCCACCCCCACCAATACCCCGGAACCGTTGCCGGAGTACGCATCGCGCTCGCAAACGCTGGCTCGCGGCGAACAGCAGGCGTCCGGTAAGATTGTCTTTCCGGTTTTTGATACGGAACGCGGCATCTATGATATTTACATGGCCGACGCCGCCGACGGCGACAACCTGACCCTGATTCAACCCAACGCCAGCCAGCCGGCCCTGACCGTGGACGGCACAGAAATTGCCTACCGATCCTGGCTGCCGGACAATCGCGGCCTGTTTGCCCGCAAACTTACCGACGACCCAATCAACGCCTGGAAGTTTGACCTGTTTTTTGAGTCGGCCCGGCCGCAGTACTCGCCGGTTAACAAGGCGCTCATGTTCCACTCGCGCAGCGGCGGCAAAGAACCGGCCATTTATGAGGTTATTGATGGGATAAGTGTGGTGAAACGCCGCGAAGGCGCACCCATTCAGGGTAAATCGCTCAAATGGTCGCCGGATGGCACCCAGTTTGTATACAATGGCTGTATTGGCGGCTCGTGCGGCATTATGATTAGCAACGTTGACAGCACCGGCCCCAAACTCCTGACCAATAACCCCACCGATACCAATCCCGAGATTTCACCCGACGGCTCGACAATTGTGTTCATGTCTGAGCGCGCCGGCAACTGGGAAATTTACCGCATGGATATGAACGGCGATAATCTTGAGGCGCTGACCTCAGATAAATCTACCGATGGACTGCCCACCTGGTCTCCCGACGGCTCTAAAATTGCCTTTGTTTCCAACCGCGACGGCGAATGGGGAATCTGGACAATGAATCCGGACGGCAGCAACAAACGCCGCCAGTTTGTGATTGACGGCCAGTTGGATGGCGTGGTCAAATATGACCCTGCCAACAGTTTTGGCTGGGTTGAAGAAAACATAGACTGGATTCCGTAAAAGGTTACCGTGTTGCCCTTTTCTTCCATCGATTCTCGTGCGGCAAAAATATTGATTGGGCTGGGTTTGGGGTTAATGGCGACTCTGGCAATTATTCTGGTAATTGGCCTGGGCCAGGC
>RFJF01000814.1 GCA_003695455.1 Chloroflexota bacterium | reverse complement strand
CTGGCTCCGCGATTGGCGAACACCCGCAGGTTGCGGGCGGCGGGCCGGGCAAACTGGTCCAGATGGCGCACCGGCAAACTGCTGGCCACAAACAACTGCCCCGGCGAGGGCATCAGTTCGACCACATCGCTCAAAATTGTACCTTCAAAAAAACCGGCGGCCTGCGCGGTTTCGACGGCCTGCCAGGTTTCGGTTTCGGCGCGCCGTAGTTGCGCCAGCCACGTTTCGTCGCGTGGCGGCGGTGGTTTCTGCGCCAGTTGACCGGCCGCGGCCCGACACAGGGCGGCCGGGTCGGCCCAGACAAAATGGCCGGTGCGGTGGGAGTCATCCTGCCACACACCCGTACTGCTGACCTGAAACCGTTGGGCATCGCCGCTGTCAGACAGGTAGGCCATCAACCCTTTTGAAATGGGTACGGCTCCAAACTGAAGGATGATTTCCGGCGCTTCCCAACCCGAAACGACGTCCGGTTGCAGAAACGTTTCGTAGCCGGCAATGAGGGGTGCGCCGGTGGTGTGCGGGCCAAAGCGCACGCCGGACAGGGCATCGGCAAAGATGGGAAACCCCGATTCCTGCGCCAATTGAACGACTGCAGCGGGAAAATCGCCGCCGGGGCAGCGCGGGCCGCAAACAATCAATCCGCGCCGGGCACGCCGCAGCGCCGCAGAAACGTCTGCCACCTGCTCCGTCGAGGGCTGGAGCGTGCCGCGTGAAATGTGGACAAAGGGGGCGCTGCCGGAGCGGGGGGGGGCGCCGGCAGGTGCAGTATTGTCGTTGGGTTCTGATGTGGGTTCCAGCGGCTTGCGGAACGGGAAGTTGAGATGCACCGGGCCGGGCGGAAAGCCGGTTGTGGCAGCCAGCGCACGGCCGGCCAGTGTACGCAGAGCGCGCAGCACCACGGCGGGCGGGTCGGCTTCCGGCAGGGCCACGTCCACAAACCAGCGCACGTGGTCGCCGTACAATTTGATTTGGTCCACGGTCTGGTTGGCCCCGCTGTGACGCAGTTCCGGGGGACGGTCTGTGGTGAGCAGTAACAGCGGCACGTGCGCGGCATCGGCCTCGATGACGGTGGGGTAAAAGTTGGCGGTCGCCGTGCCGGAGGTGCAGACCAGCGCCGCCGCCTGCCCGCCCGACAGCGCCAGCCCCAGCGCAAAAAAGGCTGCGCCGCGCTCATCCAGCAGGGAGTAAACGGTGATGTCGGGGTGGCGGGCAAAGGCCACGGTCAGCGGAGTGGAGCGAGAGCCGGGGGCGATGACCGCCGCCCGCAGGCCGGCGCGGGCCAGTTCATCTACAAAAATATTGGCCCACAGCGTGTTACGATTGGGCGCGTCCATTGACCCCTTCTCCGGCCAGCGCGTTGGCCAGCGGCCTGAATTTTAGCTCGGTTTCACGCCATTCCTTCTCCGGCACGGAATCGGCCACAATACCGGCTCCGGCAAAAAGCATGCTTTCGTTGCCTACGCTCACCGCCGAGCGAATAGCCACGGCGAAGGTTCCGTTGCCCTGCCGGTCCAGCCAGCCGATGGGCGCGGCGTACCAGCCGCGCGGGGTGGGTTCCACGTGGTGAATAATATCCAGAGCGATACTGCGGGGTCGCCCGCCGACTGCCGGTGTTGGGTGCAAACCCTGAATTACGGGCAAAACTCCGCGATTTTCAATGAGAGTTCCCTCGATTTTGGTTTGCAAGTGTTGAATATTGTTTAATTTGCACAGGCCCGGTTCTGCCGGAATTTGCAGATTTGTGACCGAATGTTGCAGGTTTTCACGGATGGCGTCTACCACCAGTGCGTGTTCGTGCTGTTCTTTGGGGTTGTTCAGCAGTTGGCGGCCCAGTTCGGTGTCTGCTTGCGGCGTGTCTCCGCGGGCAATTGAGCCGGCCATAGCCACGGTGCGCAAGGTTTTGCCGCGCACGCGAGCCAGCAGTTCAGGGGTGGCGCCGTAAAAGGCGTGGCCGGGAATCGGCTCAAAAAGGAAGCGGTAGGTGTCCGGGTAGCGGCGAGCCAGCCGGGACAGGACGGCGGCGGGGTCAACCGGGCGGGCAAAGCTCATTTGCCGGGCGCGGGCCAGTACCACTTTGTCCAGTTCGCCGCGCCGGATGCGGCGGGTGGCCTCTGAAACCAGCCGGCTCCAGGTTTCCTGCGCCATCAGATTGGCGGCCAGCAGTTGCGGGTTGTGGTGTATTTCCGCCCCGCTATTTTTGAGGACCGCGTCCAGTTCGGCGCGGAGCCGGTCAACTTCGCGGGGCAGACTGCGCGCGGCTTCGGCCTGTTCGGCGGATGAAAATATCTGGCGGTTGACGGTCAGCCAACTTTGGCCGTTGACCCGGCACAACTGCACCTGGGGCAACACAAACGCCGCCGCCGGAAATGCCGACCACAGCCCCGCCGGTTGGTCGTCGGCATTGAAGGCAAAGCCGCCAAACAGACGTGGCCCAACATCCGCCGGAATATCGTTGGAAATGGAAACGAGCCGGCTGAAGAGCCGGTCTGCTTGCTGCTGGATGGCGTGAAAACGGTCCGGGCCGGTGGCGGTCAAGCGGGCAGCCACGCCAAAGCCGGCAAACTGCACCAACGTCTGGCTGCTTTCCCAGTACACGCGGGGGGCGTTGTTGCCCAGCCGGAGAAAATCGAGCAGGTTGGTTTCCGGCCACGGCACAGACAGGCTGACCACGGTAGCCGGCGGTGTTTCGATGCGGGTATCGGTGAAATTTTGGTAGAGGTGGGTGTTGACCGAATTCAACATATTTGAACCTTTCCTGTTTTCACTCATCAGACCAGTTCCGCGGACAGCGCCGGTTCGCTTTGCCGGATGCGTTCTTCCGGCACGCCCACGCTGCGCAACAGTATTTCGCGCAGCGATCCCATCAGCCGGTCCGGGGTGGGCTGGCCGGTGTACACCCAGCGAATGACCACCTCGTTGATGGCGCCCATCCAGGCGTAGGCCACCATTTCGGTGTCTACGGGGGCAATGTCGCCGGCGGCAACGGCCTGGTCCAGATATTCGCGGATGAGGCCGGCAAAGCGGTCGTGGAGTTCCAGCCGTTTTTCTTCAAACACCGTGCCCAGCCCCACGGCCTGCACCAGAAAAATCTTGGCCAGACTTCGATACTGGGCAAACGTTTGCAGGCAGACTTGCAGGGCCAGGTTGACGCGCTGCACACTGTCGGTCTCCTGCGCCACGGCTTCGGCCACGCGGCGCTGGAGCATATCGGCAAATTTATCTACCAGCGCCAAAAAAATCTGCTGTTTGCCGGGAAAATGGAAATACACCGAACCTTTGGACGTTTCCGATTCGCCCACAATATCGTCCACTTTGGTGGCGTGGTAGCCCTTGCGGGAAAATACGTTAACAGCTGCATCAAGGATGCGCTCGCGGGTGGCTCTGGCTTTGTCTGACAGTTCTGCGGATTTGGACATGATTCACTTTCTGTAAAATAAACCGACCGGTCAGTCTAGTCGTGAAACATACCACAAGGAAGGGCGGTTGTCAAAAAAATTGACAAATTTGGGCTTGCATTTCGGCGGGGGTTCGGGTAATGTAAAAGGAGTAGGGAGTAGGGAGTAAGACCGGTGCTTCTCTGAATCCCAACTCCTGACCCCTGAATCCTGCATCTATTTTTCCGGAGGTTAATGATGAGTGACAAGCCGGGCAAGCCCGCCCCCAGGCGGGAGCGGTTTAACCCCAACGCGCTGCGCTGGGATGGAGATAATCTGGAGCCGTCGCTGGAGCGGTTGTTCCGTTTTACCGTGGGCAAAGCCGAGAGCAGTATTCGCTGGTACGATGCCAAGTCGCGGCCTAAAAAGCGGTGGGCGCAAACCCTGCGGGTCACGGCGATTTTGGCTACGGCGCTGGGCGGCATTTTGCCCATTTTATCGCAGATGCCGCTGGCCGAGAAGGCCAGTGTGCTGTTCAACCCGGCGTGGGCCTCGGTGGCAATTGCCGTGGCAGCCACTGCGCTGGGGCTGGATCGCTTTTTTGGCTTTTCGTCGGCGTGGATGCGTTTTATGACCACCCAGATGCACATTCAATCCAAACTGGAAGCCTTTCAGTACAACTGGATGCAGGAGCGGGCGGCGTGGGGCGCCACCCCGCCGGGGTTTGAGCAGGCGCAGGCCATGATTGTGAACTGCGCCAACTTTGCCGCCGAAGTCTCGAAACTGGTGGAAGATGAAACCCAGGCGTGGGTCAGCGAGTTTCAAAATGTGCTGCGCCGGCTGGATGAAACCGGCAAGGCGCAGATTGCCGCTACCGCCACAGGCGCAATTGTGGCAAAAGTGGACAACGGCGCCAATTGCGCCGACGGCTGGCGCTTGACCGTGGCCGGAAAATCGCCGCAGCACCACCGGGGAGAATCCGGCGTGGTCAGCGATGTGTTCCCCGGCAGTTACAAAGTGACCGTGTCCGGGGAAATTGATGGCCGCCCGGTGCAGGCCGAAACGATGGTGCAGGTTCCGCCCGGCGGCATTGTGGAAGTGCCGCTGACGCTGGCCTGAAGTCAGATTACAGAATACAGAGTACAGAACTTGTTTCTCTACAGTTTGAGTAACAGGGTAAATTTATCCACAGATTCACACAGATGAGCACAGATAAAAGCAAAAAATTATCTAAAAAATCTGTAAAAATCTGTGTTCATCTGTGGACTGATTTAAAAATGCAGGGTGGTTGGATTTCAAACCGCAGACAGGGGCGGCGAATCAGTGGCCGCGCCACCAATCTTTGCGCACCCGCGGGTCCATAAAGCGGCCGGTATCGCGGATGGCTACCTGAATTTCCTCGCCGCGCGCCCGGCCAAACCCTTGCCCGGCCCGGAGTGCCGGCAGGTGGCGGCGTCCTTCGCGGTTCATTTTTTCGTACAGGGCCAGCAGGTTTGGCTCAACGCACACGCCATCCACGTGGATGGTGTAGCCGCTGACCACGCTGTCTTCGCCGGTGTATTTCAGGGTGATGCGCTCGGTGCCGGCGTACAGCACCAGCACCTGATACCCCTGCCCAATATCGTAATTGGCCCCCGGCACGTGGATGATTTCGCCCGGTTCCACGGCCATGCCAACCACCGTTACCTCAAAATCGGTGATGGCCCCCCCGCGAGAATTGCTGCCCCAATCCCAATTATTGGCCCGGTAGACGCTGCTGAAGGTGGGCAGCCGTTTATCGCCGAACAGTTCTGCCAGTTGCGGCGCGCGGTGGTCCGTGGGGCCGGACATATCAATCAGCCCCCGAGTGCCGCCGGTTTTGGCAAAGCCGCGCAGGGCCAGGT
>RFJF01000813.1 GCA_003695455.1 Chloroflexota bacterium | reverse complement strand
TCGGTGGTGGGGATAGCCAGATTCTGCACAATGAACCGCCCCGACAGCAGGTGCCACCAGGTGTCGCTGTCGGCGGGAATACGCACGGCCATGGTAAAAATGGCGATAAACACAATCGCCACCAGCAGGTTTTTGGTGGATAACGCAGGTAGTTTCATCAATGACAATGAGCAATGAGCAATTAACAAATGACGAGCAACGAATAGCGAGTGACGAGTGACATCCTTTAGCCTTTTGCCTTCAGCCTTTGAAACAACTCCCACGCCAGCAACAGCAACACCAGCGTGCGGGCGGCGATGGTCAGCGACAGAAGCTGGTTCATCCCCCGCGAGAGGATGACCGGCCACTCCAGAAAATTGATAAATCCCAGCACCAGCACAAACATCACCGCCCGGTTGAGCGGCAGGGCCAGCAACACCAGCGGAATGAGAAACGTCTGCCACTGCGGACTCCAGCCTTGCGACCAAAGAAAGAACAGCACAAACGTGAAGGCGGTAAAAATCACCGCGTCCAGCCGGGAATCAGCCAACCGGCGCGGGCGGGTCAGCACAAACAAGCCCAACGCCGCAAACGGAATGAGCGTCAGCCAGGTAGGGATAACCGGCGGATTGTTGACCGGAATGGTCGCTTTTTCTGCCTCAAAGTGGTCGGAGATGGGGCCAAAATTGCCGGTGGTGTAATTTCCGTCCAGCAACGCCCACACGGTCTGGTAGCTCGATTTGCGCGCCTGCGCCTGCATCGAGGCCAGCGTTAGTTGGGGGCTGGCTGCCAGAAACGGCCCAAAAAAGAGCAAGCCAATGATCACGATGGCTGCGGCGTAAATCAGCGTGATTTTGAGGCCGCGCAATCGCCACAGCGGAGCCAGCAGCAGCACCGGCACCACTTTTACCATGGCCCCCACCCCAAGCGCCGCCGCCAGCAGGCGGTGCTTTTCGCGGAGCAGGGCGTACAGCCCCAGCAGCACAAAAAAGGTGGTCAGCGCATCAAAGTTGCCCAGCCAGAAAAAGACCGGCACAAACAGAGCGGTGTAAATCCAGGCGGTAGTCACCGCCCGCCCGCGCCCGTACAGCAGCGCTGCCAGCCGGTAGAGCAGAAACAGATTGGCGCACTCCACCACCAGCAGCACCAGCGCCAGCAAAATGATGTAATTTTTTAGCGCGCCGCCGGCAACGGTGTACACGGCAATGTTCAAATAGGGAAAAATGGGAGGGAATTCGTACCAGTAGTGGAGAAACGGGTAAAATCCACGCTCCGTGAGCGAGGCCAGGTTAAAGTAGTGCTGGTAATCGCCGTAGGTGATGAGGTTTTCCGGCGGAAACGCCAGCAGCAGCATCAGCCGGCCCGAGGCGAACAGCGCCAAAATCAGCGAGAAACCCGCGCCGGATACGCCGGGTGATGAAGCTCGATGCAGTTGGCCGGAGGTATCGGGTGCATTCGACATAATTTTAATAATACACCCAATTTAACATCAAATCAACGCCGGCACGTTACAACCCGATTACAGCCCTCACGAGACGGTTTCGCCGGCTACGTGCCGGTCAGAGTTTGGCGGGGCGGGCAGGGTTGACACACTGAGTTTGGGACGCGGTTTGAATCGGCTCAGCGCCAGCCGTCCCACGGTGTACATCGCCTTGAAAATTTCATTCTGCGAAATTTTGGACGTGCCGCGCTCGCGGTTGGCAAAAATAATGGGGATTTCGCCGGTGGTGAAACCGGCCCGCTGGCACTTGAACAACATTTCAACCAGAAATGAGTAACCGTTGGAAAAAATGGTGTCCAGGTTGATACTTTCCAGCACCTCGCGGTGGTAGCAGCGAAAACCGGCGGTGCAATCTTTGGCCTGCAAGCCCAGCGTGCTGCGAGCCACAAAGTTGGCCCCCCAACTCAGAAAGCGGCGATGCTGTTCCCAGTTGCGCACGCCGCCCTGCGGAACGTACCGCGAACCGATGGTGATGTGGTAGTAGCGGCTCAGTTCCACCAACCCCGGAATGTACGACGGATCGTGCGAAAAATCGGCGTCCATGGTAATCAGCCGGTCGGCGCCTTCGGCCAGCCCCTTTTTGAATCCGGCAATGTACGCCGTGCCCAGCCCCAGTTTGCCGGCCCGGTGAATCACACTCACGCGGCCGGTCTGCCGGGCCAGTTCATCGGCAATTTGCCCTGTTCCGTCCGGCGAATTGTCATCCACCACAATTACCTGCGCGTTGATGGGCAGCGCCAGCAATCGCGCCACCAGATCGGCAATATTTTCTTTCTCGTTGTATGTTGGTACAATAACCCGAATATCCAACGGTAACCTCGTGTGTACAAAATGGCAAAGCGCAATCATACCACAAAGCCGATTTTAGGGCTATTTTTGAACAAAGGAGCAATTCATGTCCGGCCAAATCATCATCGAAACCCTGCACAGTGACGTACTGCAAAACAACCCGCTGGGCGACCCGGCTGCGCGCCGGGTGCCGGTGTACCTGCCGCCCGGATACGGCTCCGGCAGCGAGCGCTACCCGGCGGTGTATCTGCTGACCGGTTTTACCGGGCGCGGCACATTTTTGCTCAACGATTCTGCCTTTGACGAGACCATTCAGGAACGGCTGGACCGGCTGATTGCCGGCGGGCAAATCCGGCCCATGATTGTGGTCATGCCCGACGGCTTCACCCGCTACGGCGGCAGCCAGTATCTCAATTCTACCGCCACCGGCCGTTACGAAGACCACCTGGTTGACGAACTGGTGCCGCACATTGACCGCACCTTCCGCACCCGCGCCGAGCCGGGATTCCGGGCAGTGGCGGGCAAATCATCCGGCGGTTTTGGGGCGCTGGTGCTGGGCATGCGCCACCCGGAACTGTTCGGCGCGGTGGCCTGCCACAGCGGCGACATGGCCTTTGAGCTGTGCTATCCCCCTGATTTTGTGAAATTTCTCAACGCCGCCGAGCGCAACGGCATCAACTCTGATGAGAATCTGCGGGACTGGCTGGCCGGTTTTTCGCCTAAAATGCACCCCAAACC
>RFJF01000086.1 GCA_003695455.1 Chloroflexota bacterium | reverse complement strand
CTGGTCAGCGGAACCAGCAGGGTGTTGGTTTTCTCCTCGGCCAGCAGGGTGGTATCGGCGAACATGCCGCTGCGCAGCAGCCCCTGTTCATCCAGCGGGACAATGGTCACTTCAAACGTGTGGGTGCTGGCATCGGCAACGGGAGCCACGTTGGATACCACCGCCGGAAAATCAACGCCGGGGTACGCCGCAACGTTCAGCGAGACATGCTGGCCTTTGAATACCTGCCCCAGCCGGCTTTCTTCCACGTTGATTTTGACCTCGGTCTGGTCAGAAACCACCAGCCCAAACGGCGCGCTTGAGCCAACCATATCGCCTTCATCCACGTACAGTTCCGCCACCACGCCGTCAATCGGCGCGTTTAGCGTGGTGTATTCAACTTGCAGGGCGGCCAGTTCCACCGCGGCTTCGGCCTGCTCAATGCCGGCGCGGGCCAGCTCAAAATCAACCGGGCGGAACGGTTTTTCGGCCAGCGTCAGCTTGAGTTCGGCCTGTACCACCTGCGCTTCCAGCGGAGCCAGTGTGGCATCGCCGGGATTGGTTTGCAGGTTGTAGGCAGCCAGCGCCTGCTCGTAGGCGTTGGTGGCCTGTTCGAGCGCCAGCCCTTGCGGAAGCTGGCCCACCTGCCCGGCCCAGGCCACTTTATCGTATTCTGACTGCGCCCGCCGAACCGCGGCCTGCGCGTTAGCCAGCGCGGCGGCGGCGGTAGTGCGCTCGTTGTCGTCAATTGTTTCCACATCGTTCAGGGCGGCGCGAGCCAGTTGCAGGGCGTTGCGCGCGGCGGCAATTTCTTCCGGGCGCGCGCCCTGCTCCATTTTTTCAAGGTTGAGCCGGGCCTGTTTGAGCGCGGCCTGTGCCTGTTTGAGCTGCGCCCGGTACACATCGCCCTCAATCACGGCGATGGGATCGCCTTTTTTAACCGGGTCGCCCACGCCGACCAGTAGCTTTTCAAGCTGACCGCTCACTTTGGGGACCAGAGTGACATCGCTTTGGGCTTGCAGGTTGCCGGTGTAATTCAGCAGCAGCGAGATGTTGCCGCGTTCCACCGGGGCCACTTCCACCGGGACTGCGCGCGCCGGCGCGGTCGCATCTGCGGCCGGGTTGTCGCCCGGTGCGGCGGCGCTGGCCGGCTCGGCGATGGCGCCACAGCCGGTGGTCAGCAGGGCCGCCGCCGGCAGAAGCAGTATCAGCAGTATTGAAAAAATTTTGGGGGTGTTGGATTTGTTCATTGTTGTCTCCTTTTTGAAAATACGGTAGACGGTAGACGGTAGGCGGGGCATCCCCATGCCCGCAGGGTTGCCCGGCATGGGGATGCCGGGACTACCGGGTATTCATTCATCATTGCTGTGCCGCAGGAACTGTCGCACTCCTTTTTGAAAATAGGGGTCAGGATTCGGGGGAAAACGAACCCCTGCCCCCTACTTCCTACTCCGTACTTCTTGTTTATCGGTTTCAACCGGCTGCGCCTGGCTGTTCAGTGCCAGCAGCGGCAGACCGAGACTGAAAATCCGGTTGAGCAGGCCGTACAGCGCCGCCTGATCGACTACTTTGCCGGTGAGCGTGCTCACGCCCAACCCGTTTGCGTCCAGGTGATGTTTGATGGTCAGGCCATCGAACCAGTCTGCCCAGCCGTCATCAAGCCAACCCTGAACTTTGATCTGTACCGCCAGCCAGCGTTCGCAGCGCGGCGGCGATGTTGGGTGGTGTGCCATTTTTTCACCTCTTTCAAAATCAGGAATCGGGAGCCGGGAGTCAGAGAATGAGAGAATGAGCGAATGGCGAATGGCGAATGGCGGCTCTCTTCTCTGCGGCTCTTGTTCCGTTGAACAAATAAAGCCGGAATTTCACTACCGTCCATTTTTAATCACGAATGACACAAATGGACGAATAACACGAATATTTTCTAAAATTAATCAAAAAACATTGGTGACATTCGTAAATTCGAGCTATTCGTGATGAACTTGTTCTTTATTAAAAGTGTTTGGTAGCAAAGCCGAAATCCGGATGTCAGGTTCCGGCCAAAGTTTCAACCCAGTATAGCGGGTTGGAGGTTATAGCGGCATCTGCCAAATGTAATAGATGGGGTTTATTTTGGGGATATACTACCCGGTTCAACCGGACTTCAGGGGGATGATGCCCAACTTGCGGGCCTCTGCCACTGCCTGTGTGCGACTGTTGACGCTGAGCTTGCCGTAAATGTGGCTGGTGTGAACCTTGACCGTGCCCGGCGAAATCACCAGTTCATCCGCGATTTCCTTGTTGGCGTAGCCCTGCGCAATGAGTTGCAGAACCTCAATTTCACGGTCCGTGAGGGGTTCAACCAGCGGCTGGGGAGTTTCCGGCGGCGGGGCGGGGATTTCTGCCGGGGCGCCAAAGGCCGCCAGCAGCGAATCCACGTACTGCCGGCTGGGGAGAGCGGCATCGTGGGGCATGCCGGCCCGGTATTCTGCCAGCAGATGGGCCATCGGTTGGCCCAAATCCACAAAGGTGCGGATGAAACGTTCCGGCTCGGCGGCTTGCAGTGCCTGTTGCAGTTCGGTGTGGGCCTGACCGGTGAGACCCTGCGCCTGCCGGACCATCGCCAGCAGGGCGTGGCCGGGAACACTGGTGAAAAGACTGCCCGCTGCGGCATCGTTGTGAGACAGGGCAAACTCCACCCACTGCGCGGCGCGCTCTGTCTGGTTCAGAGCCAGCAAACCCTGGGCCACGTAGTACATCAACCGGGGATGAAGCGGCGGCGCGACGGGAGCGGGCATGGATACGTAGGGTTGCAGCACCTGCCGGAGGGTGGCTGTGTCTCCGGCAGCCAGTAAAATGGGTACGTGCAGGGCGTCCAGCGAGAGGGTTCCGCCAAAATCCACTTGTTGGGTGATGGCGTTGAGTTGCTCCAGCGCGGCCTGCGCGCCGTCAACATCGCCTTTGGCGCACAGCACTCGTGTCAGTCCAAAGTGGCCCATGGCGGCGGCGCGCATGCTCATGCCCGTGACGCCCAGCTCCACCGCGGCGCGGGCGTGCTGTTCGGCATTGTCCAGATTGTTCCATTCATACCAGATAAGGCTGAGTTCGGCGTGGGCGGCGGCGTGCTGCATCCGTCCGGGTGCCTTTTCCGAGAGTGAAAGTTGCAGGGCGCGCTCGTACAGCGGCGCAGATTGGGTAATCTGGCCGCGCAGATTGTGCCGTTCGGCCTGATTCATCACGGTAATCAGCGATGACTGCTCCGCTTCTGCCGCATCCTGAAAATCCTGCAAAACGGTGTCGGCGGTGGCGTTGTTGCCGGTAATCCAGTGAGCCATTGCCAAATGCTGAACCACAAATCCCCGGAACCCCGCCGACTTGCCCGGCAGTTGGGCCAGCGCCTGCTCCAGCAGGGTTACCGCCGAGGCAAAATCGCCCTGAAACAGCGCAATCTGCCCTTTGAGCGTTGCCAGAATGGCCGGCACG
>RFJF01000812.1 GCA_003695455.1 Chloroflexota bacterium | reverse complement strand
TTGAAAAGCTTCGCCAGGGGGAAATTCGCAAAGTGTTGCTGATGTACCCCACCATCGCCTTGATGAACGACCAGCGCCGGGTGATGGATGAGCTGGCCAGACTAACCGGCCAGCAGGTTGGGCATATTCAAGGCGGGATGCACCGCTCAGCCTTGATAGCCCAGTTAAACAAACCGGTTATTGTAGCCACCCCAGACGCAATTTACTGGTTTTTCCAGAAAAATGTTAAATATTCCGGCCTGATGATTTATGGATTGTCGTTGATTGATGAAGTGGTGCTGGACGAGGCGCATCTTTTTAATGGACTGGCCTTAAGAAATATATTTCATCTCAAGCAACGGATGACCCAATTAGCCGCTATGGTGGGGCGTAGCCAGCGATGGCACATCTTAACCGCCACCCCCACCGAGCAGTTGAAAGAACTCTCCGCCGGCGCAAAAATTGTTACCGGGCGTTCCAAATGCGGCCCGGTACAAGTCACATTTTTGCCTCCCCCGCAAAAGCGAGAAGACCGTGCCACCGTTTTAACCCAGGCCGTCACCGAAGCTTTGCAAAACGGCGCGAACAAAGTTCTGCTTGTTTTTAACTCGGCGGCTGCGGCCCACGGCCTGTTCGATAAAGTCCGGGGGAAACAGCCTGACCTGCCGGTGGAGTTGCTCCAACGTTTTGGCATGATTTCATGGGAAGCATTACGCCAATGGCTGACCGCCGAAAATATCAATTCCAAAACCATCACCGCAATTGCCAATTGGGTTGAACGGGAAGGGCCATATCACCTGATTGATTTAAAAGCGGGAACGAAAGCAGAAATCCCCGCCGAAAAATTAGTCGCCAAAACCGGGCAAATTTTACACTATTTAGGCCGGCAAATTAGAAACGCTGCCTATGCCGCCGGGCCTGACCTGCTGCAAGACATTGAACGGCAACTGCGCCAGCAAAATAAAGCGGTGCAAGCCTTGTGGCAGCCCATCCAAAGCCAGGTGGCCGGCAAAGGCGACCTTACACCCGATATGGTGAAGCAAACGCTCAACAACTACCTGACCAACATCAGCCAAACCCTGGAAACATCCTGGGCTGATGAGGCCGTATCCGTAACCGCCCCTGATTTTCCTGAATTGACCAGCCCCTTGAAGCAGGCGGGATTAGCGCTGGAATTGGCAAACTATATTTCTCGTCGTCTGCAATACACGCTTGAGCTGGATGACGAGGCCGCCCGCTCAGTCCAGATATCGCAGAAGGTTTTAGACAAACGACCGGTTGCCCTGCGCTGGCTGAGTGAGCAACGGCTGATTGAAGATAAAGCAGAACTCCAGGTTTTGCAAGCAAAGGTAGCAAAAGCGTTACAGGAAAACAGGCTCCCGGTTGAAACACGCCACATTGCCACCTGGGGGGAGACCGGTATCCCGGCGGTTATTTACACCGGTCAGATGTCGCGCCGTGACCGGGAGGGGTTGATTGAGGTGTTTGATGATGATGAAACGCTACCCCGTGCCGTGCTGGTTTCTACCCCAGCGGTTGAGGTAGGGGTTGACTTTAAGGCAGAAGTGATGGTCACCGAAGAGTGCAACGGCAACGGCTTTTTACAGCGATTTGGCCGGGTGGGGCGGACCGGCCAGGGCCAGGCCAGGGTTATTGTCCTGCTTAATAAGGGCCAAACCTGGGTCCAGTTGCAACAACGCAGTCATCCTCAGATGAGTCGCGAAGATTTTTCAACAATGATTATTGACCCGCAAGCCCCAACAGACCCGGCCCGCAGCCTCTTTCCCGACCGCACCTATGCCGCCTTCTCAATCTATCAGGAGGCAACCCACTGGCTGGTCAACCAGCAGATGGGGCGGATTGGGCAGCAGCTCAACACGCATATCTTTTCCGACCCGCTTGTAGCCGGACTGGGCAGGCAGATGATTGAGGCCGACGTAAGCTTTGCCTACGGCTTGCGCGGCAGCATGCCCGGCGTATCGCTTTTGGGCGGTAACAGCAACAACCCCTTTTACGTATTCAGCAAGGTCGAAAATGGCAAATTGATTGCCTCAAATTCCCCGTTTGAGATTGCTCAGGCCCAGGTGGGGTACACTGCCTTTCTTTACACCAAAGCTCACAGCCAGATTGTGGCCGATTTAAAGAAAACGCTGGCCGCTGGGCAGGTGATGTACTATTGGCTGGACGGACGCTGGCATATGGCAACCGGCTATGGCATCACCGAAAGTTACAAGGATGGCTACTTGTTCTTCCGCAATGTCTTTAAAAGTGATATGAATGTAATGCGCCAGAAGCTGAACAGTCCCAATCCACGCGCCCAGGCTGTGGCCCGGCTTGGCGAGGCGCTGAACTTGCTGGAAACCCCTCACGCCAATTTGATTTTGGGCCAGGGCGACGTGTTCCTTGAACGGCGTGATAAAAAAGCGGGCTACACCATTGGCCCGGTCGAGGATTATCTGGACACGCCGCTTGTTTTACCGGACCAGCTATGGCTGCATATCATTGGCGATGCGAATGAAATTCGCGCCCGGCTGAGTGAGGCCGGTTTGGATGACCTGAGTGAAGTTCACTATCCCCCTGATACTGAAGATAACATTTTGTTGCTGGACCAGGTGGCTGGTGGCTGTTTTTACATCTACGAAAGGCTGGTGGCTGATGCTGCTCGATAAATTCAAACAAGCAACCGGAAAATCGAACCACGGCGGGCAATCTCTGTACGACCATACGTTTTGGGGCGTTGAAGCCGGCTTGCGCGCGGCCCGCCTGGCCGGTATCCGCGATGGCCGACCTCTGGATGTGATGCTGATGGGGCTGTGCATCCACGATGTGGGCAAACTCGACCCCGATTTTCAGGCTATGATTACGGCCGCCCGCGATGGCCGCGATTTGCCCGCCAAAAAAGTCAAACACGAGGCCAGCACCTTTGACTATGACCACATCAGTCTGGTTGAAACTAATCTGGCCGCCCTGCGGGATGAAGTTCGCTCCAGCGAAGGCTACACCATCAACCTGGACCACGTTACAGCCGCAATGGATGA
>RFJF01000811.1 GCA_003695455.1 Chloroflexota bacterium | reverse complement strand
GTTCAAAATCAGGTTTAAACATGTTAATCACGAATGGCACGAATAAACGAATTTTCAATATTTTATTCGTGTTATTCGACCATTAGTGGTATTCGTGATTTGTTTTTGCTCAACTGCATAACTCCTAATCTGATCGGTTCTCGGCAGAATTTGGCTCCTCGCAGATAAAATTGGGCCTCAATATCTGTTTACATCGCAGGCTGCTTACAGTATAATAATCAGGAAAAATAAATTTGCATACGGGCAGTGCTGCCTTGCTTGACAAATTTGTTTTGTTGCAAGCGAGAAATTCATTTTTACAAGCCCGTATTTTGTAGCCATTTAACCGGGGGGGAACAAATGGTTAAATTAAACTTGCGCGCGTGCCTGTTGTTTTTGGGTGTACTACTGGGAACATTGGTGGTCATCGCCGGAGTACTGGTTCCACAGGTCAGGGCCGGGAGTTTTCAGTGGACGTCGTACGGGCCAAATGGCGGAAACGTGACGGCCTTTGCCGTTAATCCGACTGACCCAAGTATCATTTACGCCGGCACAAACGGCGGCGGGGTGTATCGCAGCTCGGACACGGGCGCAACCTGGACCCCGGTAAACAACGGCCTCAACACCGACACAAATTCGGTAAATATATCTGCGCTGGTTATCAACCCCACCAACCCCAATACTATTTATGCCGGAACCCGCGGTGGCGGGGTGTATCGTTCAGACAACGCCGGCGCATCCTGGACGGCGGTCAACAACGGCCTCAGCAACGGGATAAACAATTTTCCCTATTACGTTGTGGCCCTGGTCATCAACCCCAACAACCCGGATACCCTCTATCTGGGTTCGCTCACTGCCGGCGTGTATCGCACCGATAACGGCGGCGGCTTGTGGACAGAAGTCACCAACAATTTAATCGAGAACAATATTAAGGCGCTGGCAATTGACCCCGCTAATCCCAATATTGTTTACGCGGCTCTTGAGTTTAACGGCGTGTCTCGTACCACCAACGGGGGCGCAACCTGGAGCAACATCAGCACCGGCTTGCCGGTTGCGGTCGGCATCAGCATTCAGAGCCTGGCTATCAACCCGAGTACACCCAATACCGTGTACGCGGGCACCGCAGACAGTGATACCGGAACCAACCACGATGGCGTATTCCGCACCACTAACGGCGGCCTCACCTGGACCAATGTGATTACCGGACTGGCGGGCGTTACCAGCCTGGCTATCAACCCGAACACGCCCAATACCGTGTATGCCGGCACGCTGGGCAGCGGGGTGTACCGCACCACCAACGGGGGAACCTCGTGGCTAGCAAAAAGTAACGGCCTGCTCAGTTTGAACGTGCAGGCGGTGATGGTTCACCCGACCAGTTCAAATATTCTGCTCAGCGGCACCAGCGAGGACCGGGGAATCTTTCGCAGTACAGACAGCGCCGATTCGTGGTCGGTGTCAAACACCGGTTTGACAAACACCACGGTCTGGTCTGTGGATATCAACCCTGCCAACCCCAACATTCTCTTTGCCGGCACTAACTCACGGGGAGTTTTTCGCAGTACCACCGGGGGGAACTCGTGGGTGGCGGTTAACAATGGGTTGCCAACCGGCAAGCAAGTTTTGGCTGTGGCCGTTCACCCCACAACGGCCAACGTTGCCTATGCCGGATTTTCATCCAGCGGCGGGGTGTACCGCACCACCGACAACGGCGATTCCTGGGTAGCCATCAACACGGGCCTCACCGAAAAGACGGTCCGGGCGCTGGCTATCAACCCCACCAACCCGGACACCATGTATGCCGGTACATTTCGGGGCGTGTTCCGCACCGATAACGGCGGCGGCTCGTGGTCGGCGGTCAGCACCGGGTTAACCATATCCAACACGCGGGTGCTGGCTATCAACCCCACCAATCCCAACGTTATCTTTGCCGGTATGTCATCGAGTGGCGGAGTGTACCGCACCGACAACGGCGGCGCGTCGTGGTCGGCGGTAAATACCGGGCTGGGGGCCAATACAATTCGCTCGTTGGCTATTCATCCCACCAACCCCAACATTATTTACGCCGGCACGATTTCTAACGGCGTGTACAAAACTACCGATAACGGGGCGAACTGGCAGGCCATCAACAACGGCTTGACTCCCCCCTTTATTCAGGTACGGGCCATTGCCATTCACCCCGGGCGTCCGGACACGGTTTATATTGGGCTTGATAAAATTGGGACTGATGGCGGCGTATTTGTCAGTTACAACGGTGGAGATGCCTGGTTCCCTCTGGATTCGTCAAATATTGACCCCAATGTTCGCGCCCTGGTGCTGAACCCTGCCGACCCACGGTTTCTCTTTGCCGGAACCAGCGGCGGTGGTTTGTTCGATATTCAACTTGACCCGGCTTATTTGCCGCTCATTTTGCGCCAGTAATCGTTTATTCCATTGATGCAGGTACTTTTCAGTCAAAAACTTGTATTTTGTGCAAGAAAATTATGTGTATTCGGGAAGTAAGGATTAAGAAGTAATGGGCTATTCCCTACTTCTTACGCCATTTCCTGTTTGGTTCCGGCTTGTCCGGATTGGGATATGATGCACTCGAACAGGCAGCAACAAAAGCGACTCGCACGGGGTCGCTTTTTTATGTGCTGCCCGGCGTTCCATTCGCAGAAAACAGCAAGTTCTGGTATCCTTTGGGGAACAGCGAGTCTTGCCAGATTAATCCACATTTCTTCTTATTTCCGGTGTGTCCGGATTTGGAGGTATCTCCATGAGCGAAAAAGAAACCATCCGCGCCCGGCGGCGCCGCCGCGGCGGCCCATCCACCGGCGAGCGCCAGCGCGCCGAAGCCCCCCAACGGCGCAAACCACCCAGCCGGCCGTCCGGTTCCGGCGGCGGGCCGAGACCTCCGCTTTTTTCCGGCGGTGGCGGACGCCGGGGCAAACCCTCGGCG
>RFJF01000085.1 GCA_003695455.1 Chloroflexota bacterium | reverse complement strand
TCAATTTTTATCTTCGATTTGAATTTTTTGGCGGTTTTTACAAACACCGCCGCCGGGCGGGCGTGCAGCCCGGTGGGGTTGACAATGGTTAATTCAAGTTCTTTCATCGGGATGTTCCTCCCTGCTTGGCGGCGCTGGCGCCATTTACATCGGCTCTTCTTGCGGACGGCTTAATCTTTCGATGATTTCCATGGGGTCGCTGGCGCGGACCAGCTTTTCGGCATCTTCCGGTTCTTCGATGGCTTCGGCCAGGTTGCTCAGTACGCCGATATGTTCGTCGGCGGTGGCGGCAATGCCAATGACCAGGTAGGCTTTCTCGTCCTCGTCATCTTCATCCCAAACAATGCCATCAAGAAACTGCACTGCCGAAATTCCGGTGCTGTAAATGCTGCCTTTGTCATCAAACTGGCCGTGCGGAATAGCCACGCCGTTGCCAATGTAGGTTGACATGGTTTGTTCGCGGGCCAGCATACCATCTACGTAAGACGGTGCCACGTGGCCGGCTTTTACCAGCAACTCTCCTGCCATTCTGATGGCTTCTTCTTTGCTGGTGGCTTGTGCATTCAGTTGGACGGTTTGGAGGCTGATAATACTCATGATGGGCCAATCCCCCGGATTTCACGGTTTTCCTGAATCGCTTTGATGACTTTATCAAACGCCGGGATATTCATAAAGTTGTCAAAGGGAATGATGACCGCCCACGTTCCTTTTTCAAGGGCCAGCTTGGCCAAGCCTTTGTGCACAAATACAATCTGAGCATCTTTGGGAATGGACCGGACGGGCGTGTGGGACACCTTGATATCAAGGTTAGCCTGTTTTACCTTTTTCTTGAGCTTGTTGGTCACCATCAGGCTGGAACCCATTCCGGCTTCACACGCGACCACCATTTTTTTTACATCGGCTGCTGCAACTGATTTTGCCATGATTTTCTCCTTTTATCGGGGGGGAGGGGTTGGGGTCCGGAACAGAACGTTGCTTCCGGAGTTCACCAACCCGGTTCCCCATACTTTGGTTGATAATTACGCTGCCGCTCCGGCTGCGCCTTCAAGACTAACGTCTTCGTCCTCGTCCCAGTCCCATTCGTCAAGGTCTTGTTCGGAGGTGATTTCCTTGACCGGGTACAGTCTGAGGATGGCCGAACCTACCAGGAACGACGCGACCGTGGCAATAGCGATGCCGGTGAGTACGGCAAAGTGCTGTCCTTTGGGGGTTACAGCCAGGTAGGCAAAAATTGAACCGGGCGAGGGGGTGGCAACCAGGCCGGCGCGCATAATTACCCACCACAGGTCGGCCAGAATACCGCCGGCCCACAGCGACACAATCATAATGGGGTGCGCCAGCACGTAGGGGAAGTAGATTTCGTGGATGCCGCCAAAAAAGTGAATGATAATGGCGCCGGGGGCGGATTGTTTGGCCAGCCCTTTGCCCGCAAACCAGAACGCCAGCAGCACGCCGAGACCGGGGCCGGGGTTGGTTTCAAGCATGAACAGGATGGAGCGGCCGTTTTGTTCCACTTCGGCAACGCCCAGCGGGGCCAGAATACCGTGGTTGATGGCGTTATTCAGGAACAGTACCTTGGCCGGTTCAATGAACAGGTCGGCCACGGGGAGCAGCCGGGTGTCAACCAAAAACTGCACACCTGCGCCCATAAAGTTGGTCAGCGCCTGCACAATTGGCCCCACAGTAACCTGCGCCAGTACGGCCAGAATGGCAGCCAGAATACCGGCAGAAAAATTGTTGACCAGCATTTCAAAACCGCTGGGAACTTTGTCTTCCAGCGCGCCATCAATCTTTTTCATCAACCAACCGCCGAGCGGCCCCATAATCATACCGCCGATGAACATTGGCACGTCTGCGCCAACAACCGCACCCATGGTGGCAGCCGCACCGAGCACGCCGCCCCGGGTGCCGTAAATCAGGTGCCCGCCGGCAAAGCCAATCAGCAGCGGCAGCAAGTAGGTAATCATTGGGCCAACCAGCGCCGCCAGCCCCTCGTTGGGAACCCAGCCGGTGGGAATAAACAGGGCGGTAATCAACCCCCAGGCAATGAACGCACCCAGGTTGGGAATAATCATTGCGGCCAGAAAACTGCCAAATCGTTGTAATTTTTCCTGCATTGTTTCGTTCTCCTCTGCACCAGACAAACTGGATTCTGAATAGATTACTATGGATGTGTGCCGCGCTGCTTCCGGTTTGTCTTGCCTACAGAGCCGGGTATAATTGGTAATGCAGACGCGGATGCCCGTTGGGGCGTTTGCCAAACTGTGCTACAGGGACACCGTTGGACCGGCCAGGTTAAAACGGTGTCTCTTTTTTTGCCGATTGTTTTTGATGCACCTCCTTTCTATTTTCTGTCTGTGTTTGTGGTTAGCCAGTTGGTAACCACCTCGATGTCCTCTGCCATTAGCAGCGGGTGAACCTGAATTACCTGCAACCCGCGCCGCGGCGATTGCACCGGCGCGGTGCTGATTAGCAGTTGTGCATCGGCCACCCGTTCTGCAGAAAGTTCGCGGATGGACAGCACCCCCAGAATTTCAAGGCTGGGGAATCGTGCTTTGAGCCGGGCCACCAGCAATTGCGCAGTAGCCATACCGCTGGGGCAGATAATGTACACCCTCCGGGGATGGGTGGGGCTTTCGCGGATAAAGGCCGCTTTGAGCAGCAGGGTAAGCGTGTCAACCTCGCCGGCGGGCAGAACCACACCGGTTCGTTCGGTGACCAGGTTAGCCAGTTCGCTGGCTACAGCGTACATGCGCGGGTACTCCCGCGACAACGTGCCGTCGGACCACGACGGCGGCGCCCACAGTCCAAATAACTGGCGCATAAACGCCGGAATAATGTGGGCCACCAGCCCATCGCGCAGCGGCATATCCTGCCGCAGGCCGGGGGCGTTAACGGCCACCCCAATTTACCCCATCAATCCGGTATTATTTCTTTTCAGGGGGGGTTAATTATCAAGCCG
>RFJF01000810.1 GCA_003695455.1 Chloroflexota bacterium | reverse complement strand
TTTTCCATAATTTGCGGGTCGCCGGGCGGCAGGGGGGTCATGCTGTCCATTACCGGCTGCCAGGCGGCCTGCGTATTGGCATCGTTGCCGGTGGGGTGCATATCGGTAGCCAGCAACTCAAAGCGGCCGTTGTTGTCAATATCGGCGGCGTCAAAACTCATGGTGCTGTGCGTGGTTGCGGAGAAAGGCTCGGCGGGAACCCAGCCGCCGTCCTGCCGCAGCCAAACATTGTCCGGCAGGCTGAAATCATTGCCCACCAGAATGTCGGGGCGCCGGTCGCCGTTCAAATCCGTGAGCAAAATTGCCAGCGCCTGTGCCTGCTCCGCCAGGCGAACAGGTTCAAAATAATCGCCCTGATTTTGGTAGTAGAACACCCCGGCGTTGTTGCTGAACATAAACGCATCGCCCAGTTTCTGGCCCAGTTCGGCATCGTACGAGCCGGTGACCAAATCCAGGTCGCCGTCCTGATCCAGATCGGCCCAGGCCAGCGCGTAGGCGGGCGCGGTGACGCCGGGCAGCGGCGTTTGGGTGAATCGCGGCGCGTCCGGCGGACCATCGTTGCGCAGGTACAGCGGCCCGGCGGTGCGGCGGGAAAAGACAATGTCCAGCCTGCCGTCGCCGTTGACATCCACAATAGTCACGGCCCGCGAGTCGCCGTAGGGCAGGGATTGCCGCTCAAATGTCAGATTGCCGGTGTTCCAGAAAATGGCGTTGGGGCCGGCCAGATTGGCCAGCACTATGTCCATGTCGCCATCGTTGTCCAGGTCATTCACCGCCAGGCCGCTGCCGTTGCTGTCGAACATGCGCACCGGTTCCTGCGCAGGGGTGGTGATGTGGTTGAGGGTGTGCTGTTTGAATCGGCCGGTGCAGGCGCGCGGCGCATCCAGCGGTTGGGAATCGACATAAACGGGAACAGTGGGGTCAGGCTGGCGGGCCTGGGAAATTGCGCCGGGGCCGGCAATCAGGGTGAGGAACAACAGCGGTGCAGCCAGTAACAGCGTGAATTTCATGGTGCGGTCCGGGAAGCAGATCACCCCCCACAGCAGCCCGGCGACGGATTGCCACCGGTACTGCTGTGGGGAAATTTACCCGCTTACTTGAAGGTAGCGTTGACTTTTTCGTTGGCGGCGGGCAGGGCTTCGGCGGGTTCAACCTGGCCCAGGAAGATCGAGTCGAGCGCCTCGGTCATGATGTCGGTGATTTCAGAGGCGTTGTCGGTAACGGGGAAGAGGAAGGTGCCGTCTTTTTCCAGCGCCTGCTGGGTAAAGGCCGACACATCAAGCCCGCGTCCTTGGTAGGCTTTCAGTGCGCGTTCCACGGCCTGTTCCTGCGCCGGGAAGACCACGCCGGCATCACCGACCACGTTGGCGCATTCCGGTGAGGCCAGGTATTTTACCCATTCCCACGCTTCGGCCTGATGCTTGCTGCCGGCCCAAATCGAATCGGCCAGGCCGTTGAACATGCTCTTGCGGCCTTCCGGACCTTGCGGCAGGCGGGCAAAGCCGACTTCAAAGTCGGAATTGCCGGAGTAGGTGCCAATCATCCAGGAGCCGTCGGTGGTGAGGGCAACCTTGCCGGAGGTGAACAGTGCGTTGCCGCCCAGGCTGGCAACCTGTTCAAAGGCGGGGCTGTAGCCTTTGTCAATCACAATGCCCTGCATCCAGTCAATGGTTTCAATGAATTTGGGGTCGTCGTAGTAGTATTTGGTGTCGTACAGGCCGTCGTTGAATTTCCAGCCATTAGAGACGGCAAAGTGGCTCCACTGGGTCTGGCCGTACGCGCCGCCGGTATCCTGATAGGCAAAGGGAACGTAGCCGTACTGCGTTACGTTGGATTTGTCAAAATCAGGGCTGAGGCCGTTGTTGCCGTTGGCGTCGAGGGTCAGTTTGGCGGCAATTTCTTCAAACGTGCCGCCGTCTTGCGGATTCCAGGTGGCCGCGTTCAACTCATCCACGGTTACGCCGGCGGCGTCAAGCATTTCTTTGTTGTAAATTACGGCGATGGTATCCCAGTCTTTGGGCAGACCGTAGCGTTTGCCGTCTTTGGTCCACAGGTCGGCCAGGTCACCCATGTAGATGCCCAGGTCAACGTTGTCTTTGTCTACCATCGGCTGAATGTCAACCAACTGATTGTTGGCAACAAATTCCGGGTATTTGGCCAGGTGGTTGGTGAACACGTCGGGCGCGTTGCCGGCTACCATGCTGGTTTGCAGGTTGTTCCAGTAATCGCCCCAGCCCAACTGGCTGATTTCAATTTTGATGTTGGGGTTTTGGGCGGTAAAGTTATCGGCGCAGGTCTGGTAGGCCGGCAACTGGTTGGCATCCCACAGCGAATATTGCAGGGTTACGGCTTCGGCGGGGGCTTCGGCTTTGGGCTGTTCGGCTTTGCTGCCGCTATCGCCGCCGCTTGACGAGGCCGGGGCGGCGGGGGCGCTGCTGCCGCCGCAGGCGGCCATCACCAGCGCTGCCACAACCAGCAGCACAAAGGCATACGTTCGGGTTAATTGTTTGCGTATCATTTTCTTTCTCCTTGAATAGTTTAATAAAAATTGATTGAATAGTTGGTGCGATTGTTGCCGGCTGTTACATACCTTCTCTCCTCTGAAACCAGAATTCAGGCGTCGGGAGTCAGGAATCAGGTAGAAACCGCCCTTACTCCCTACTTCCTACTCCATTTCTTATTTGAAACCGCTGAACTGAATAGAATCGAGGATGCGACGCCCCAGAAACATAAAGAGCAGCAGCACCGGAATGATAGCCAGCGTGGTGCCGGCCATCAGGCCCGCCCAGTCGGGCGCGCCCTGCGGGGTTTGCTGGCGGAAAATGGCCAGCGCCACGGTCAGCACCCGCACGCTTTCATCGCGGCCCACGGTCAGCGGCCACAGGTAATCGTTCCACGCGGTAATGAAAACCAGAATACCCAGCGTGAGCATCGGGGCTTTGCTGATGGGTAAAATAATGCGGTAGAACACCTTGAACAGGTTAGCCCCGTCAATTTTGGCCGCGTCTTCCAAATCCTTGTTGATGCCCAAAAAGAACTGGCGCAAAAAGAAGACGGCAAAGGGGGTCATTAAAAAATAAGGAGCTACCATACCCGCAAAGGTATTAATCCATT
>RFJF01000809.1 GCA_003695455.1 Chloroflexota bacterium | reverse complement strand
GCGCCGCTCCGTCCAGGATTTCCAGCGCGTGCCGGTCATCGGCGGGCACAAACACGCGGGCTGGTTCGCAACCGAAGTCGTCCACCAGTCGCTGCCGGTCGGCTTCGGTGGAAACCAGACACACATCGGCGAACATAGCCCCCTGCCCCACCGCGTCGGTCACGCCGGGCCGGGCATCGAGAATCAGCACGCCGTGTCCAACCGACCTGACGTTTCCAGTCACAGCGGCGCACACCGTTACATCAGCAGGGGGGAGCGGTTCATCCCCGCGCGAGAGAGTAACCGTGTCGCCCCGCTGGCGGCACAGGGCTAGCAGACGGTCGGTTGGCGGGCTGATGGGCCGGACGGCGCACAGATTCATCGTTTGTCTCCGGTTTCTCGGCGATGGCGGCGCAGGGTTTGAAAGTAAATCGCCTCGGTTTTAGCCGCAATGCGCTCCGTGGTGTAGCGGCGCAATACCTTTTGCCGACCGTTCTCGCCCAGCTTTCGGGCAAGGTTCGGGTGAGTGGCCAGTTGGGCCAGCGCGGCGGTCACACCGGCCAGATTGCCCGGCTCGGCCAGCAGACCGTCGCGGCCGTGCTCAACCAGCGATGACACGGCGACGGTTCGCAGGCCGATGACCGGTTTGCCCATAAGCCACGCTTCCAAAAAAACAATACCAAACGCTTCGCCTGCCGACGGCAGAATCAAGCAATCGCAAGCTTGCAGGGCGGCCAGTTTTTCTTCGTCCGACACGCGACCCAGCACATGCAGGCCGGACAAATCTCGATATTTGGGCCACAACTGCGCCGAATCGTCCGTTTCCGGCCCGACGGCCAAAAAATGCAAGCCCGGAATCTGTGGTTTGAGGGCGGCATAGGCATCGAGCGCCATATCCCAACCCTTGTACCGCACCTTTCGGCCCAAAAAGAGCACGATGAAGGCATCTTGCGGCAGGTTGAGTTTTTCCCGCGCCGAAACGGTGTCCAGATTGTGCCGATAGGCAGGCACGTTCAAGCCGTTGCCGGTGACGCTCACCCGCCATGGGCTGATGCCCAATTCCAGCAGCCGGTCACGCTCGGCAGTGGTGACGGCAATCACGTGGTCTGCACCCAACAAGGCCTCCCGCTGAAAGCCGATGTTGTACGTTTGCTCCTGCTCAATGTGGGCATGGGGGGTGATGACCACCGGCACGCCCAATCGTCTGGCAATCCAGTAACCGTAAATCACATGGGTGTAAACCAGGCAGTTGAGGTGAATCAGGTCGTACTGCCGGGCCTGTCGCCACAGTGCCCAGGCCATGCCCGGCGAATTGGGGCCGCCGCCAAAGAAGATGAACGGCTCGAAGCGGCGGGCGCGGGTACGCCAATAGTTTCGCAGGCCAAAGTGGAGGGCGCGCCACGTTAGCGGGCCGCGACGCAGGCTGGCAAAGCGATAGATGTTCACACCATTTTGCTGGTCATATGGCGGCAAGTCGTTGCGCCAGGTGTGGTAATCCACCGAGCGGGCAGTAAATACATCAACCTGGTGGCCACGCTCAACCAGCGATTCCGACAGGTCGGCGATGTATTTTTCCGAGCCGCCGATGGCGGGCAGGTATTGGTGGGTTACGTGCAGGACGCGCAAAGGATTAGCCACTATTTAACCACAATTTGCCGGGAGGAATAATGCCAGCCTCCCTTGCCTTCTACCAAAACATAAAGGGTGTGCTGTCCCGGCCCAACCTGGCCAGCATCCCAGCTAAACTGGTAGCCGCAGTGAGCGTAGTCATGGCCAAAGTGGGGAATCTGGTCGCCGCGCAAAATACCCCGCTCTGCCTGGCCCAATTCGGCAGCGGGGTCATCAAGGCTGTCCAGGTAGAGGGTTATTTGCTCAACGCCCTCTTTGGGGTCAAGCTGGCTAATGGCCCACCCGGAAACATGAACCTTTCCCCTCACCTTTTCATTGGCGATAGGGGTATCAATAACGGGATGGTTCAGAACAGGTTGACACTTGGCAACGGTTCGGCCCGGCGTCGCCTGGGATTCAAATCCCAGGCTGAAACGGAGAAAGCCGGTTGAAACCG
>RFJF01000808.1 GCA_003695455.1 Chloroflexota bacterium | reverse complement strand
GGCGGGCGGAGTGCTGCTGCTGGTGCAGGACATCACAGAGCGCAAGGTGCTCGAAGGCCAGTTGGCGCAGGCTCAAAAACTGGAAGCCGTGGGCCAGCTTGCCGCCGGCATTGCCCACGAAATCAACACCCCCACCCAGTACATTGGCGATAACGTGGGCTTTTTGCAGAGCGCGCTTTCAAAACTGGCCGGTGTTTTTGAACAGTACACCCAACTGCTGGCCGCCGCCAAAGCCGGGCCGGTTTCGCCGGAACAAGTTGACGCCCTGGAACAGGCAACGCGTTCGGCGCGGGTTGAGTATTTGCTGGCAGAACTCCCCCTGGCCGCAGAAGAAGCCATGGACGGCGTGGGACGTGTGACCCAAATTGTGAAAGCCATGAAAGAATTCTCGCACCCCGGCGTAGAAGAAAAAACCAGCATCAACATTAACCGCGCCATCCAGAGCACCATCACCGTGGCCCGCAACGAGTGGAAATACGTGGCCAATCTTACCACAGATTTTGCCCCGGACCTGCCGCCCGTGCCCTGCCTGCCCGGTGAATTCAACCAGGTAATTCTCAACATTCTCATCAACGCCGCCCACGCCATTGCCGAGGCCAACGGCCCGGACCCGGCAGAAAAAGGAGACATCACCGTCTCTACCCGCCGCGACGATGACTGGGTGGTGATTAAAATATCAGACACCGGTACCGGCATCCCCAAAGAAATTCAGCCAAAAATCTTCGACCCGTTTTTTACCACCAAAGAGGTAGGCCGGGGAACCGGGCAGGGGTTGGCTATCTCCCATTCGGTAATTGTTGAAAAACACGGCGGAACCATCTCGGTAGAATCCAAACCGGGGCACGGCTCAACATTTACCGTCCGGCTGCCCCTGCACGCATCACCGCAACCCGCAGAGGCGCTGTATGCCTGATACCAAACGCATTCTCTTTGTTGATGACGAACCCCGCGTGCTGCGCGGTATGCGCCGCCGGCTGGATTGGCAGACCGATGAGTGGGATATGACGTTTGTGGACAGCGGCCGAGCTGCGCTGGACACGCTGGCTGCCGCCGAGCCATTCGACGTACTGATTACCGATATCCGCATGCCCGGCATGGACGGTATTGCCCTGCTCACACAGGTGCAGCAGCAGTACCCGCACATGGTTCGCATTGTGCTGTCCGGCCATGTTGACCGCAATGCAGCCATGCGCGCGGTGGGGCTGGCGCACCAGTTTCTTGCCAAACCCTGCGAGGTTGATGCCCTGCGTGACACGCTGGAACAGGCGTTTTCTTTGCGGCAAATGCTCAACTCAGAATCGCTGAAATCACTGGTGGCGCAGCTCCAAACCCTGCCCAGCCTGCCCGGCCTGTTCAACGAGTTGATGTCTGAAATCCGCTCGCCCAATGCTTCTATCAAACGGGTGGGGCAAATTATCTCGCAGGATATGGGCATGACCGCCAAAATTCTGCAACTGGTCAATTCGGCCTTTTTTGGCCTGCGGCGGCGCGTGTCTGACCCCACACAGGCGGTCATGCTGTTGGGGCTGGATACCGTAAAAGCGTTGGTGCTGTCGGTGCATATTTTTTCGCAATTTTCAGGCGCTACTGTGGGCGGGGTGTCGCTGCCGCTGCTTCAGGAACACAGCATGGCGGTGGCCGCGCTGGCTAAAAAAATCTCGGTGGCAGAGCAGGCCGACCAGCCACAGGTTGATTTTGCCTTCACCGCCGGGCTTCTGCACGATGTGGGCCGGCTGGTGCTGGCCGCCAACCTGCCGCAAGCCTACAACCGGGCGCTGGCGCTGGTTGATGATGAAACCAGCCTGTTGCAGGCCGAGCAGCAGGTTTTTGGGGCCACGCATCCGCAGGTGGGGGCGTATTTGCTGGGCATCTGGGGTTTGCCGGACCAGGTTGTTGAGGCGCTGGCTTTTCACCACCACCCTTCGCAGCGAAGCTGCCGCACCTTTTGCCCGCTCATTGCGGTGCATGCGGCCAACGGGCTGGTGCATCAATTCCGCCACACCACCGAGCCGGGCGCGCAACCCAAACTTGATGTTGACTACCTGACTCGGTTGGGCTACGCTCAAAAATTGCCGGCCTGGAACAATTTGTGCCGGGAAACATTGCAACAAAGGGACGAATGATGAGCGCAAAAATTTTACTGGTTGACGATGACCCGCACGTACTGCGCGGGTATCAGCGCCGCTTGTATGATCAGTTTGAAATTGAAACCGCCCCCGGCGGCAGTGAGGGGCTGACCGCCATTGAAACCGGCGGCCCGTTTGCCGTTGTGGTGGCAGATATGCGTATGCCGGTGATGGACGGCATCCAGTTTTTAGCGCGGGTCAGAGAGATTGCGCCGGACACCGTGCGTATGATGCTCACCGGCAACGCCGATATGCAGACCGCCATTGACGCCGTGAATCAGGGCAACATTTTTAGATTTCTCACCAAACCGTGCCCCACCGATGTATTTATCGAGGCGTTGCGGGCCGGCGTCAAACAGTACCTGCTGGTCACCTCCGAACGGGAACTGCTGGAAGAAACACTCAACGGCAGCGTCAAAGTCCTCATTGATGTGCTGAGTCTGGCCAGCCCCACCGCCTTTACCCGGGCCAACCGCGCCACCCGAATTGTGGGCCGTATTGCCAACAAACTGCAACTGCCAAATGTGTGGCAGTTCAAACTGGCGGCCATGCTTTCGCAACTGGGCTGCATTACCCTGCCGGCCGGCGTGCTGGATAAAATAAATTCCCAACCCCCCCTCACTGACGCAGAACAGCACATGTTTGATGTTCACCCCTCGGTGGGGCACCAACTGCTGGTACGTATTCCCCGCCTCAAATTGATTGCCCGCATGATTGAGCAGCAACAGAATCCGCCGGCTAACCCCGTTTCGCCCAAAAATTTGGCGTTTGAAGAGGACGTGGTGCTGATGGGGGCGCAACTGCTCAAAGTGGCGCTCGATTTTGACCAGCACGTGTCCCGCGGGTTAAGCCACCACGATGCGTTAGCTTTGATGCACGCCCAACCCGGCACCTACAACCCCATTTTGCTGGCGGCACTGGATGGCGGCAACGCGCAGGAAATCAGCCGGGAATCCGGTGGAGCGCAGGAGCAATTAATTATCACCGTGGCCGAGCTGAAAACCGGCATGGTCATTGAGCAGGATGTCTGGTCCAAAAACGGGATTATGCTGGTGCAAAAAGGGCAGGAAGTTACCCTGCCGGTGCTGATGCGGCTGCGCAACTTTGCGCAGGGCATTGGTATTGAAGAGCCGTTTCTGGTAAAAACCCAAAGCTGACCAACAAACCGCAAAATTCAGATGGTGTACTGCTGCATCTTCCTGAAAATCCGGCCAAAATTAAATGAAGGTCGGCGGGTTACGTGGCGTAAAATATCTGAAATGTCTGAATCAACTCCGAAAACCCCAACCCGGCCAAGCCGGAACCAAACAGGAAATGAACCACAGATTACACAAATTTCTCGAATTGAAAAATTAAGAATCTGTGTCATCTGTGAAAGCTGTGGTTAAACTTTTCTTGCACAAATTACAAGCTTTTTACTGAAAAGCACCTATT
>RFJF01000807.1 GCA_003695455.1 Chloroflexota bacterium | reverse complement strand
GGATGGCGGCGGGCGCGGCCGCTTTCGCTGGTCCAGTTTTCCGGCGGCTATTTTAGCCACCACGCTGGCGGCCATTGTGGCCCAGCCGCTGGGCTTGCTCATTCAGGAAAACTACACCACCAGCGGCAGCCCCGGCAACCTGCAAATCAAAAACATCAGCGTCAAAACCGAAGGCCGGGTGCTGGCCCATCGCGTAGAAACCAGCCAGTAACATGATTTACATTTTTCACGGCCCCGACGATTTTACCCGCAACGAAAAAATCGCCGAACTCCGCGCCGCGTTCAGCGACCCCACCGTGGCAGACTTGAACGTGACCCTGCTAGACGGCCGTACCGCCTCGCTGGGCGATATTCGGCATCACGCCGACGCCATGCCCTTTATGGCCGATTCCCGGCTGGTGGTGGTGAACGGTTATCTGCAAGCCATCAAGGGCAAAGCCGATGAGGTGCAAAACCTGATAGACTATTTGGGGCAGGCCCCGCCCACCACGCAACTGGTGCTGGCAGAAAATGATTCGCTGGATAAGCGGCACGCGTTGCTCAAGGCCGCGCCGGGGCTGCAAGCGCAGGTGGTTCAGTTTGGCGGGCCAAATAAAAATAACTTGCGGCAGTGGCTCATCAACCGGGCCGCCGAGTTTGACGCCCAAATTGAGCCGGCCGCCGCAGATTTGCTGGGCCGGCTGGTGGGCACAGAACTGCGCCTGCTCAACAGCGAGTTGGAAAAACTGGCGTTGTACACGGGCGGCGTGCGGCCCATCTCTCGCGCCGATGTGGAACTGCTGGTGCCGTACATTGAAGAATCTGAGGATTTTGGCCTGGCTAACGCCATTGGCCAGCGCAACGCGCGCCGCGCCTTTGACCAGCTTCACAAATTGCTGGATGAAGGCCGCCACCCGATGGCAATTTTAGCCAGCATTGCCACCCAAATCCGGGGGTTGCTGGAAGTGAAAGATATGGCCGAACGGGGGATGTCTGCGCAGGAAATTGCGCAGCGCAAACATTGGCGCAGTGACTACGCCGTAAAAATGCGGCTGCGTGAAGGCCGCAACTTTTCAACCGGGCGGCTTGAATCAATTTTGGAAATGCTGCTGGAGATTGACCTGAAAGTCAAAACCGGCAAAATTGATAACCTGCTGGCTCTGGATACACTGATTGCCAAATTGTGTGCTGGCTGATTGCCATTGGCCCGCTCAAGTACCAATGGCACGATAAATAAAAAAACCGCCGCAGAAAATGCGGCGGTTTTCCTTTTCTGTTACGCTTCGTCATCGTCCGGGTCAACCGGGGCGGCGGCGCCACCCAGAAATGCGCCCGGCGCTTTCAGGATTTTTTCCAGGATTTTCCGTTTGAACGAACCTTTGGGCATGTTGCTCACGCCTTCTTCGTATGCGCCAATAGCGGCAATGTACTGTCCCTGGCCGGTACGCAGCCGGCTGACCGCCTGCCAAACGTACATTGCCATATCATTTTCGCCCAAATCCTCAAACATGGCAGCCGATTTTTTGTACATTTCCACGGCCTCTTCCAGTTTGTCCTGAGATTCCAGCAAGGCGGCGCGGTTGCCCAGCGTTTGCGCCTGGCCTTTGGCGTTGTCCAGTTGGGTGAACAGGCTCATTGCCTTATCCAGCGATTGGTGCGCCGACTCATAATCTTCCAGTTCCCGGTACACCACGCCCAAGTCGTTGCAAATTTCTGCTGCTTTGGCGCTGCCTTCCGGTGCAATTTCCAGCGCGGCCTTGAGTTTTTCCAATGCGGCCTCCGGATTGTCTTGCCTGAACAGGTCAACGCCTTGCTGGTGCAGGGCAGCTGCGTTTAAATTTGACATTGGCTACTCCTCAACTGGCTGGGCCGGGGCCGGCATAGTAAGCCGGACCGTGGTGCCGCGCCGGGGTTGTTCGGTGCTTGATGTGATGTCTAACTCGCCGTTGATGGCCGCCGCCTGTGATTTCATATTCACAATGCCCAGCGCCGGCTGGTGGCCGGGTTGCTGTCCCACCTGTTCCAGTTTAAAGCCCTGCCCATCGTCTCTGACCGTGGCAATGAATTGCCCATTTTCAACAGCCAGAGAAACCCACACATTGTTGGCATTGGCGTGACGCATCACATTATCAATGGCTTCTTGCATAATGGCGCAGATTGTGCCGCTCACGGTGGGGCCGTAGTTGATGTCATCCACAGTAGACAGGTGGATTTCGCAGGCGCTGTATTGCCGCAGTTGCTCAATGTAATAGCGGCAGGCAGATACCAGCCCGCGTGTTTCCAGAATGGGGGGGTGGAACTCAAACAGCAAACTGCGCGCGTTTCGGGTGGCCTGATTTACCAGATTACGCAGGGCGGCTATCTGGTTTTGCATCACCTCCGGGCTGGCTTTGCGGCTGAGGTTGTAAATATGGTCCAGCCCCAGCCGGATGGCCGATAAATATTGCAGGGTGCCGTCGTGCAGACTGCTTGAGATGTTGCGGTAAGCGGTTTCTTGCCCTTTCAGTATTTTGTCGCGTTCTTCACGCAGTTGGTTGTAAAGCCGGGCGTTTTCAATAGCAATGGCTGCCTGGGTGGCAATAAAGCTCATCAGTTGCACATCATCCTGGGTAAATCCCTGTCCGGAATATTTGTTGAGTAACTCCAGCACACCAATGATTTTGCCTTTTACCTTGAGCGGCACCGCGGCGATGGATTGGGTGAGAAAGCCGGTGCGCACATCAACCCGATGGCTAAACCGGTCATCGGTGCGGGCGTCGTTGGCAATAACCGGCCGGCCGTTGCTGGCAACCCACCCGGCAATCCCTTCGTCAATGGGAATTCGCTGCTGCCGGACCATCTCGGCCCGGGCGCCGTGGCTGACCCTGAACACCAGCTCTTTTTTTTCCTCATCAACCAGCATAATTGACGAAGCCCCGGCATCAATCAGGTTGGCCGCCAGTTCCATAGTGTCAAGCAACAGTTTGTTGATATCAAACGTGGTTACCAGCGCCTGGCCCACATCGTAAAATACGCTGAGTTGGTGAACCCGATGGTTGCCCAGTTCGATTTCTGCAAACAGGGCGGCAATTTGCCCTACGCCGCCTGCAATTTTTGCCAGCAAAGCGCGATAGTTGTCGGTGGGGGGGCGTTCCGGGGGGAGCGCCACGCTGAGCAATCCCACCACTTTGGTTTGCTGCAACAGCGGGGTGCTGAGCAGGGTGATTTTGCTGTTTTCCAGCGTTGATACAGAAACTGCCTTCTCCGGGTCTCTGGTGATGATCCAACTGCTGCCCTCAAGCCGTTTGCGGATGGTTTTTTCCCAACCCTCAATCCGGCGTTGGGCTTCGGGCCTGAAAATCCCGGCCCGAAATTGCCGGGGAGACGGCTCCGCAAAAAACAGCGAACCGGCATCTGCTCCCAGAATCCGAACCGTCATCTGTACCGCCTTTTCCAGCATTTCAGCCATTGATTTGGCGGCCGTCAGGTCAAATATATCATCAATAATTGATGATTTTTGAGGCGGTGAAGCCGGGTGTGTTTCTTCGGTGTGTTCGGGCATTGTTTAATTTAGTAGGTCACTTCCAATAGTCCTTCGGCCAGGGCGCGCAGCGTGTCGGCCGAAAGTTCACTTAATTTCATGGCAATGTTAATGTACAACAGATTGGCCGGGTTGGAAAGAAACGCCTTTACTTCTCCCGGCAGGTGAGAGTAGTTGGCCAGGTCATCCAGCGATGTCACCTGCCCGTTGCCGTTGGGGTTAATGCCCTGGTCCAGAAAATAAGAGAGCGGCACGTTGAGGTATTCAGACAGCGCTTCCAGATGGGGCAGAGGGATTTCTGTTTTGCCGTACTCGTAGCGGGCAATTCTGCTGGCCGGCACATTGAGCAGGTTGCCCAGCGTTTCCTGCGTGTGACCGGCGCCGGTTCTGGCCTGCCGCAACAACACGCCAATGATTCGTTGCCGCAACGCCATAGCCTGCTGGGCCGGAAACTCCAGGTTTGGTTCAGAAATTACGTCATCGGACCAGAAGTAGATGACCGGCACGTTGAAAATGAGAGCCATAACCTCTAGCTGGGGCAGCGATACATCACGCCGGCCGTATTCAATTTCAGAAATCAGGTCGCTCGAAACACCCAGCGCCTGACCCACTTCTTTCATGTTCAGCCCGGCCCGGATTCGGGCATGCCGGATTTTAACGCCCAATATTTTTCTGCGCAATGCAGCTTTTTGTTCCACAACTGTGCTTTCTGGCATAGTTTTGCCTCCGCTATTACTGCTGGTACGGTTGAATTATAACACAAAAATTTTGGTTTGACATCTTTATCCATACAGTTTTGTTATGTCTAGTTTGCTCCGGCCACGGACCAAAATCATCAAACCGGTTGCAATATTTATGGTATCTTACAATTTTGTGTTACAATTGGGCCGGCCCACCAAAAGGCAGCCTGCATCCGGTAAAATCGCCCATTTTTGGCTGCTGCCTTTGAAATAAAACCCCGGCGCAAACGTTTGAAATTTACAAATTGAGCAAAACCTACCATCGGAGTAAAAATTATGCGAACCCTGGCTATTTTAATGGCCGGCGGGGCCGGTACCCGGTTGACCGTGCTGTCTGACAAGCGCGCCAAACCGGCCGTGCCTTTTGCCGGAAAATACAAAATCATTGATTTCACCCTGTCAAATTGTGTTAATTCCGGCATTTATGATGTAGCTGTGCTCACCCAATACCGGCCCCATTCGCTGAACGCCCACATTGGCATTGGCAAACCATGGGATTTGGACCGCCAGCGCGGCGGCGTGCATTTGCGCCAGCCCTACATGGGCAGCAATGCCGATATGGATTGGTATCGCGGCACCGCAGACGCCGTGTACCGCAACATAGATTTCATTCAGGAAAAAAATCCTGACCTGGTCATTATTTTGTCCGGCGACCATATCTACAAAATGGATTACCGCCACATGCTTGATTACCACGTTGAAAAGGGCGCGGATTTGACCGTGGCGGTAATGAACGTACCCCTGGAAGAGACTGACCGTTTTGGAATTATGACGGTGAACCGCAACATGCGCATCACTGAATTCCATGAAAAACCCAAAGCCCGAGACAAAGGCACGCTGGCCTCAATGGGAATTTACGTGTTCAACACAGATGTGCTCATTAACCGTCTTTCTGCGGGCACAGAAGAAGCCCCCCAAATTGACTTTGGCAAAGACGTTATCCCCAATATGATTACTCAGGATAAAGTGTACGCTTACGCCTTTGACGGCTACTGGGTTGATGTAGGAACCGTGCAATCTTACTGGGAAACCAATCTGGCGCTGAACAACCCGGAAACCGCCCAGGTTTTAAATTTGGCCGACCCCAACTGGGTCATTCACACCCGCAGCGAGGAGCGTCCACCGGTAAAATTTGGGCCGCAGGCGCAGGTGGTTAACAGTCTGATTTCCAACGGCTGCGTTGTTCGCGGCCGGGTTGAACGTTCGGTGTTGTCGCCGGGGGTGTACGTTTCACCGGGAGCCGTGGTCCGGGAGTCGGTCATCATCAACGATACCTGGATTGGCCCCGGCGCCATTGTAGACCGGGCCATTATTGATGAAAACGTGGTGATTGGCGCCGGAACCTGTCTGGGGCACGGCGACGACCTGACCATTGCCAACAAACAGATGCCCGATAAACTGAACACCGGCATCACGGTGGTAGGCTCGGGGGCGCAAATACCCGGCGGGTTGGTGATTGGCCGGAACGTGTTGATTCATTCCGATTGCACTGAAACTGATTTTGAAGGCACAGAAATTGCCAGCGGAGAGACGGTGTAACATGAAAACATTAGCAATGATCATGGCCGGCGGCGCCAGCGAAAACCTGAGCGTACTCACCGCGGTGCGCTCCGAGCCGGCAATTCCATTTGGCGGAAAATTCCGTATCATTGATTTTCCGCTGTCAAACTGCGTTAATTCCGGCATTTTCAACGTGGCGCTGCTAACCCAGTACATGCCGCGCTCGTTAAACGACCACGTGGGCGTGGGTAAACCGTGGGACCTTGACCGCTCGCAGGGCGGGCTGCGGCTGCTGCAACCCTACCTTGGCCCCAACCAAAGCGGCTGGCAGCGCGGCACGGCAGATGCGGTGCGCCGGAATATGGAATTTTTGGAAGAGCAGCGAGAAGACACCGTCTTGATTTTGGCCGGCGACCATATTTACAAAATGGACTACCGCCACATGCTCCGTTTTCACCAGCAAACCGGCGCCGATGTCACGCTCGGTGTGCGGCGCGTCAGCCCGTTTGAAACCTACCGCTTTGGCATTGTCAGCACAGACCCCGAAATGCGGGTGACAGGATTTAAAGAGAAACCGCGTCGCTCCAGAGCTACGCTGGCTTCAATGGGCATTTACGTATTTAAAGTTGATGTACTCAAAGACGTGCTGCGAGATGAAAACCTCAACGATTTTGGCCGCGATGTGCTGCCTAAAATCATTGGCAAACGCAAGGTATTTGCCTACACCTTTGAAGGTTACTGGGCCGATGTGGGAACCCTCCAAGCCTATTGGGAAGCCAATATGGCGCTGCTGGCCGAAACCCCCGCGCTGGACCTGTACGACCCGGACTGGGTCATCCACACCCGCAGCGAAGAACAACCGCCGGTGATGATTGGCCCCGAAGCCTGGGTGGGCGGCAATCTCATTTCTAACGGCTGCGTTATTGAAGGTGTGGTTGAACGCTCGGTGCTGTCGCCGGGGGTGCGCGTCTCGGCCGGCGCCGTGGTGCGAGATTCGGTGATTATGCCGGATACAATAGTTGGCCCCAACGCCCACGTAGAACGGGCCATTATTGACAAAGACGTGGTCATTGGCGAGGGCGCAGAAATTGGGTACGGCGTTGACAACGTGCCAAACAAACTGCACCCTGACCGGTTGAACACCGGCCTGACAGCCATTGGCAAGCGCGCCCGAATTCCTGCCGGTCTCAAAGTGGGTCACAATGCCATCATCAACCCCGGTACTACCGAAGACCAGTTTACTGCCGATTTTGTTGCCAGCGGCGAAACCGTTTAAGTCAGCACAAAAACACAAAATACAGATACCAAAAAACCGGATTCCGCAATGAGGGGCGGAATCCGGTTTTTTTGCCAATCAAACACCAAATTTTAACAAACCTGCACCGTAACAGCTAGACATAATCTTGTTTATCGGGTAATATAGTTGTAAAACACCTTCAAGTTTGGTATTCTTTTCTGGCACAGGGTTTTTGCAAGCCAGAACGCCGAAGCGTGAAGCCGGCGCGGTTCATTTTTGCAAGTTTTCAACTTTGTAAAACGGTTTCCGGTTGCGGCTTCGGTTGGAGGGATGATATGTTACCCACTAAATTATCTCATCGAGCAAAAAAAATAGGCGTCTGGACGCTGTTTTGGGT
>RFJF01000806.1 GCA_003695455.1 Chloroflexota bacterium | reverse complement strand
ACGGTGTCTAATCCGTTATCAAAAACCACTTCCCGGGTACCGCTGCGCAGACCGGCTTTATCGGCCGGACTCCCGGAAATCACTTCGACCACCAGCGCCCCAAATGCTTTGGGCAAGTCCATCGCCTCGGCAATTTCTTTGGTCACCGTATTGCCAGAAAAACCAATCCACGGATGCTGATACTTGCCCTCTTTAATCAGGCTGGGCACCACACGATGCGCCAGGTTGGCCGGCACCGCAAAACCCACACCCAAAAAGCTGCGCTCGCCGCCAAATGAATTGCGGCGCGGAACAATGGCCGTATTCACCCCAATCACTTCGCCCTCAGAATTGAGCAGCGGGCCGCCGGAATTGCCGGGGTTGATAGCCGCGTCGGTTTGAATAATTTCGGGGATGCGGAAGGTTCCGTTTTCTGTGGGCAGGCTGCGCCCCAGCGCGCTGATAATGCCGCTGGTCAGCGTGCCGGCCAAACCAAACGGATTGCCAATAGCCACGGCGCGCTGTCCCACGCGCACCGTATCAGAATCGCCCCAGGTTACCGGGCGCAGGCTTTCCGGCGGAGCATCAACTTTTATTACGGCAATGTCACTATCCGGGTCCGAGCCAATAAATTTGGCGTCGAGGGTGGTGCCATCAAAAAAGGTGACTTCAATCTTTTCGGCATCGGCTACCACGTGATTGTTGGTAACAATGTGGCCCTGGGTATCAAACACAAAGCCCGACCCCTGCCCCTGCGTGGGGAACAGGTTTTGGCCGGAACCAACGGAATCTTCATTTTCCACGGTAATGACAATGTTGACCACCGACGGATTGACGCGTTCGTAAATGTTGATGAGCAGCAGTTCTTCGGCGTCTGCTTCGGCAATGGCCCCTTCTGACAGCGGTGTGGGCGAGGGCGCCAGCGTGGGCAGGGCTTGCAGCGAGGTCTGGATTTCGGTTGTTTCCGCCTCTTTTACTGCCACGTCGGTAGCCGCCGCCTCAAGTTTTTCCGCTGATTCCGCCGCCGGGACCACACTCTGCGGCGATTCCGCAGGCGCATCTGACAACAGCGTGCCAAATCCACAGGCAGACAGAACAAATGTCAAACCAATTCCGATAATCATTAACCGAACGTGTGCCAAAATTACCTCCGCTGAAAACAAAATCCAGGGGTCGGGAGTCAGGAATCGGGAGCCAGGGAATGGCGAATGTGTCTCTGCAACCTGCCACTTGCCGCCTGCACACCCGTTTTCATTCATCGTTGTCGTGCTGCAAACCCGGTTGTACCCTTTACTGTATGTACCACAAGATAATTAACCAAAAATTAGAAGCCCGCGCCGGGCCGGAAACCGTCAGTCACGCCGGGCGCTGAGCCGCATAATCCAGTAAGCCAGTTGCAGCAGCGCCGCGATGGCGGCCACCACGTAGGTCCAGGCAGCGGCGTTAAGCACCGAGGTCACGCCGTCCAGTTCTCGCTTGTCTACAATGTTGTACTGGTACAGCAGTTTTTTGGCCCGGTTGCTGGCATCGAGTTCTACCGGCAGGGTCACAAAGGCAAACAGCGCAGCCAGCCCGTAACCCACCACACCCAGCCAGGCGATGGCTGTGCCCAACGTACTCAAGCGGAACAGGAATTCCAGCATAATACCGCCCATAATCAGCAACGGCGCAAGGTTACTGCCAAACTGCACCGCCGGCACCAGCGCGCTCCTGATTTGCAGCGGCATATAACCGTTGGCGTGTTGCAGCGCGTGGCCGGCTTCGTGGGCCGCCACCCCTACCGCCGCCACCGACGGCTGCCGCCCCACTTCAGATGAAAGGCGCAGTACCCGGCCGCGCGGGTCGTAATGGTCACTGAGCATACCGTGAGACTCTTCAATCGCCACATCGTACAGGCCGTTGGCGTCCAGAATTTCACGGGCGGCCTGCGCGCCGGTCAGGCCGCGCATGGTGCGCACCTGCGAATATTTGGTGAATTTACTCTTGACGCCGGCCTGGGCAATAAAACCCAGAATAATGGCGGGAATCATAAAACACAAAAAGACCGGATCGTAAAAAAACATAGGGTTGAACCTCCCTTTAGATTGGTGAATTGTAAATAGTCAAGTTTGAATTGTGAACCAAATGCCCGCCCTTGAAAACGGGTATCAGAAACCAGAAGCCGGGATTCAGGGGCCGGCGACTCTGCAACGTGCGCCCTGCCGCCGGTTGTGCCACAGCGCAGGCCTGGCGGGTTGCTGCAATCAATTGGAATACTGCCAGAGATTGTACCACAAATTTGTTAGATTCCTGTAAATAAAATCTGGCAATGGGTTGTATGTGTTCATTTTTTGCCATGTGAGCTATAATTCCGGCGTGTGCGCGTCAGAGATGACGGAGTAGGGAGCAGGGAGTAAGGAGTAGGCCATTACTTCCTAATTCTTCATTCTTAATCCCTGATCTCCATTTCCTATTTTCCTGGAGGAGTATCCCATGCCCTGGTATCAAAACACCTTCCGATTGCCCGCCTACCGGCGCGGGTTCCATTTAATCAGCAACATTGTAGAAGAAAACCTGCCGCCCGAAACCCGAAACCTGAAGGCGGGGCTGGCCCATATTTTCATTCACCACACCTCCGCCGGGTTGACAATCAACGAGAATGCCGACCCCAGCGTGCGCAGCGATTTTGAGAGCCATTTCAACAAAATGGTGCCGGAGGACGCGCCCTACTACCGCCACACCTACGAGGGGCCGGACGATATGCCGGCCCACATTAAAGCCTCGCTGCTGGGCAGTTCGGTGACGGTGCCCGTGACCAACGGGCGGCTGAACACCGGCACGTGGCAGGGCATTTACCTGTGCGAGCATCGAAACTACGCCGGGGGCCGCACCATTACCGTGACCGTGCAGGGAGAGTAGGCGACTTGCGAATGTTCCAGTGGATTTTGGTGATTTTGGGCGCGGCGCTGCTGCTGTACGCGGGGCTGGTGGCCCTGCTGGCCCTGTTTCAGGAGCGATTGCTCTACTTTCCCACCCGTGGCATGGTAGACACGCCCGCTTCGGCGGGGCTGGCGTACGAAACGGTTCACTTTAGCGCCGCCGACGGCGCGCCGCTGACCGGCTGGTTTGTGCCGGCCCCAAACAGCCGGCGGGTGCTGCTCTTTTTCCACGGCAACGGCGGCAACATTTCCTACCGGGTGCAGTCCATTGCCCAGTTT
>RFJF01000805.1 GCA_003695455.1 Chloroflexota bacterium | reverse complement strand
TTGTTCAACACCCAGCCACTCCACACGCGTTCGCCGGTGAGGGGGTTGGCGTCTCTGAAAACCACACTGCCCGCGCCCACGTTGTTCAGCCGGGTATTCCCCGGCGACCAGTTGCGCACCTCGGCAGCGGTAAAAATATCCACATTCACATTCCAAATACGATTCCCGTCATCCGGGGTTACAATCATGGTCAGGGCCATTGGCTCAAACTGGTCCGGGGTGTTATCCACAGAAAAGGTGTACCACGCCTCTTGTCCGGGTTCCAGCCCGCCTGTATTTCTGTCGAATTGAAAAACGCGGGCGGTGGGCGGAGTCTGCCCCAAATTTTCAACGGGCGGCGGCGCGGGCACGCTTTCCGGCGCGGCTGCCGGAGCCGCCGCAGGGGCGCTGTTTGGAGCGGCGGCAACGGCGGGGGTATCCTCCGGCGCGGGCAGGCCGGGAGCCAACATATCGGCGTCGTACAACCAGTAATCTATGTTTTCACCAGAGCCGTTGTCCACCGCCAGATAAATCATCGAATCCTGCGGCGCTTTGCCATGCCAGATTCGCTCACCCAAATCTGGCTGACCGGAGCGTGACACGGGCTGGCCTTTGCCAAAACTGTCAAGTTGACCGCCGGCTGCAATCTCGCTGCCGGAATACAGTTCAAAATTTACATTGGGGTCATTGGCCCCGCGGAAAAACATACTAAAGCGCAGTTCTTTGCGCTGGGCGGGTGTTATGCGGAACCAGCGCCGGTTTCCGGCGGGGAGGATGCCGGTATTTTCACCGGACACCAGTGAAATAGCCAATTCGGGAGAATTGCCGGTAGAGGTAGCCGCCGAAGAAAACATAAAAATGAGGATTGAGGCAGATACGGCAAATACCACAGCTATCAGAATCAAAAAGCGTTTCAGGTTCATCAGTTCTGAATTGTTGTAACTTGTCATCACGTTCACATCCCTGAGTATGCAAAGTTTGGCTTTTTGTTCTGATTTTAAAGGGCAACGCCGGCGGACAACCGGCAAAAATCTGTGGCGCTCTGCGCTACAAAAAATTATAAACTGTTGGCCGCGCAGCGTCAATGGGATGAATGACCTAACATATCTATCTGCCAAAATTTTGGACTTTTTTTTGATTATGCTATACTGCAACAAATTTTCTGAGTGTGGGTGAGAACAATTTCCAAGATACTGGTGGTTGAAGATAACAAGCAGAATGCGTTGCTCATCAAACGCCTGCTTGAAGTAAACCGGCATCAGGTTGTGCATGTGGCCGACGGTGAATCCGGGTTGAAAGCGGCGGTTGAGGAGCTGCCGGATTTGATTGTGGTAGACCTGGGCCTGCCGGATATTGACGGGCAGACGCTGGTAGGGCTAATCAAACGCATCCCTGAACTGCAAAATACACCCATTGTGGCCGTAACGGCCTGGCCCAAAGACACCGCCAAAGAAATGGCCGAAGCCTACGGCTGCGACGGTTTTATTTCAAAACCCATCAACACCCGCGCCTTTCCTGACCAAATTGCCGCTTTTTTGCCCGGCACGTAACAATATTTCACGTTTCAGAAACAATCCATCCCCAAAACTTGAAAAGTGCGGGGATTTATTTTTTCTCCGAAAATTACCATCTTTCCTCGCAACAGTGAAAATTTTATGGCTGACACAAATTCAACAAACAAGATTGACTTGATTCCGGCCAGCGCCTTTACCTTTGAAGAATTAACAGAGGCCTACAACCACACCCGCGTAGATTACATGGTGCCCATGCCCATGAACGCCAACAAACTGCGGGAATATGTTTTAAATTATGATGTTGACATGGATGCCTCGGCGGTGGCGGTAGACGGCAACGAGGTGTTGGGGCTGGGCATGTTGGGGGTTCGGCCCGGCCGGGCCTGGATTACGCGGCTGGGTGTCATTCGCAGTAACCGCCGGCGAGGAACCGGCAACACGATGGTCAACCACTTGATGCAACAGGCCCAACAAAAGGGGCTGGATTACATTATTATTGAGGTAATCAAAGACAACGTACCGGCGCACTCGCTGTTTTCAAAAAAGGGCTTCACCCCCACCCGCGAACTGCTGGTGCTGCGACGCCCGCCGGGGCCGCCACAAACCGATGTGCCGCCGGCCGACGTTGAATTTTTGGGTTACGACGAGGCCACAGAATTACTGGCCCGCCGCAGGTCGGTGCCAAGTTGGGTGGATGAAACCGAATCTCTGCTGAACGCCGGCAACCTGGCGGCTGTCCGCGCCACTCTGCCCGACGGCAGCCACGGCTGGCTGGTGTACCAGAACACGGTCTTTCAACTGGGCCGGCTGGTCATCCAAACCGAAGCCGGCAATCCGCAAGACGTGAGCCGGGTTCTGCTGCACCATCTGCACAAGCAACACCCGGCGCAGGATACCAAAACCGAAAATTTACCGCTGGATGACCCCCACTGGCCCAGCTTTAAAGAAATGGGGTACCTGGAAATGTTCCACCGGATTGAAATGATTCGCTACTTCAATCAATAGGGGCGCGAATGCGGGTTTCGCCGTACCGGGTCTCTTTTTCCAGCCCCTTGATTTCCAACCCCCGAATCAGTTTCATCAACCGTACGTTTTCTGCCAGCACCCACGCCGTAAAATGGGTAACCCCCATTTCTCTGGCATGTTCAGCCAACTTGAGCAACAGATGCTTGCCCAGCCCCTTCCGCTGAAAATCATCGCGAACCACCACCGCCACTTCGGCTTCGGTGGCGGCAGGCGTGGCCCGTACAAACCGGGCCACGCCTACTATCTGCTCAGTACGGTCAGGTTCAAAAATAGTAGCTGCAATGGCAACCTGCAATTGCGGATTCAGGTCTGACAGTTTGCGGGCTTCATCCCAAATTCGGGCTTTGGAGATTTTTGTGGTGTACAAATGAAAACGCAACCGCCGAGATTCGTACGATAACCGGTCAAAAAAATCAGCCAGCAGAGGCGCGTCGTCCGGACAAATAAAACGCAGGGTCACAATCTGCCCGGAACGGGTTTTAAATGTTCCTAATTCAGTCACGGCGCTGCATCTCCTGCCATAAATTTTATCGAAACCGGCCTCAAATTGCAATCAACACAATTTGTTTACCTGCTTTTACCCTCCATTGGCCCGGTAAAATTACCATTTTTTGAGGCCGGGTTGACCCCTCCGCAGATTTGAGTAAAATTCTCTCTGTCATCAGGCCATTCGTTTTTCCACGAGGTAAAAATGTTGACTTTTCCCAAAAACGCACCGCCCGCGTTTCACGTGCTGGGCAAACCCACCGGTGCTATTTGCAACCTGGATTGCAAATATTGCTTCTTTCTGTCCAAAGAAATGCTCTACCCCGGCAGCCGCTTTAGAATGGCCGATGACCTGCTGGAAACATACATCAAACAAATGCTTGAATCACAGCGGACGCCGGAGGTCAACCTGGCCTGGCAGGGCGGCGAGCCAACACTGATGGGGCTGGATTTTTTCAGGCGGGTGGTAGAACTGGCGGAGCATTACAAACAGCCCGGCCAGTCAATTTTGCACAGCCTGCAAACCAACGGCACCCAACTGGATGACGCGTGGTGCGCCTTTTTCAAACAGCACAACTTTCTGATTGGGCTCAGCGTGGACGGCCCGCGCCAATTGCACAACGCCTACCGGGTGAACAAGGGCGGGCAGGGTTCGTTTGAGCAGGTGATGCGCGGCTGGAATTTTCTTAAAAAACATCAGGTTGATGTTAACATTTTGTGTACCGTACACGCCGCCAACGCCGATTATCCGCTGGACGTGTACCACTTTTTCCGGGACGAACTTGAAGCCCAATTCATCCAGTTTATTCCCATTGTTGAACGTGCCACCGAACCGGTGCTGCCGCTGGCAAACTTGGGCTGGAGCGCCCGGCCCGGCAATGACCGCCCGCTGTACGTGCAGGCCGGCAACCTGGTTACAGCGCGCTCGGTGCAGGCCGAACAGTACGGCCGCTTTTTAACGACCATTTTTGATGAATGGGTGCGGCGCGATGTGGGCCAGGTATATGTGCAGTTGTTCGATGTAACGCTGGGCAGTTGGATGGGCCAGCACAGCCTGTGCGTGTTTGCGCCTACCTGCGGCAACGCGCTGGCCCTGGAACACAACGGCGACCTGTACGCCTGCGACCACTACGTAGAACCGGATTACCGGCTGGGTAACATTACTGAAACCCACATCATCGAACTGGTGGCATCGGAGCAGCAGCGCAAGTTTGGGCAAGACAAGCTGGACTCGCTGCCGGAATATTGCCGGGCCTGCCAGGTGCGGCACGCCTGCCACGGTGGCTGCCCGCGCAATCGCTTTATCAACACCCCCACCGGCCAACCGGGCCTGAATTATTTGTGCGCCGGTTACAAACTGTTCTTCAACCACGTGAGCCAGCCCATGCAAATGATGGCTAATTTGTTAAATCACCAGCGCGCACCGGCCGAAATTATGCGTTGGTTTGCCGCTGAAGAGCGCAAAATGGCAGAGTTGTTCAGCCAAGCCGCGCGCAACGACCCCTGCCCCTGTGGCAGCGGCAAAAAATACAAGCAGTGTCACGGCAAAAATTAAATCGAGGCGTAATCAATGGAATACAAAATTTTGGGTAACACCAGTCTGAACGTATCCCGGCTCTGTCTGGGAACCATGACAATGGGCTGGACGTGCAACAAGCAAGATTCGTTTGCAGTCATGGATTGGGCGGTTGAACAGGGCATCAATTTTTTTGACACCGCCGATGTTTACTCATTTTGGGTCGAGGGCAACGATGGCGGCGTGGCCGAAAGCTGGATTGGCGAGTGGCTTAAAGAGCGGAACGCCGCCGGCAAAATTATCATCGCCACCAAAGCCCGGGGCCGCATGTGGGATGGCCCGGACGGCGAGGGGTTAAGCCGCAGCCACCTGATGCGCGCCGTAGAAGACAGCCTGCGCCGTTTGCAGGTAGAAACCATTGACCTGTACCAAAGTCACTGGCCCGACGAAAATACTCCGCTGGAAGAAACGTTCCGCGCCTTTGAAGATATGGTGCAACAGGGCAAGGTGCGGTATCTGGGCTGCTCAAATCACTCGGCCATGCAACTCAGGCAGGCGCTGGCCGTGAGCAGCGCCATGGGCGTATCCGGCTACCAAAGCTTGCAACCGCACTACAACCTTGTTCACCGGCAGGAATTTGAAGCCGAATTG
>RFJF01000804.1 GCA_003695455.1 Chloroflexota bacterium | reverse complement strand
GGTTGGGCGGCAACCGGGGCGGGCGTGGGAGCCTGCCGGTACAGAACGGGCAGTTCGGGCGCGGTCCGCGGCGCTTCTCTGGTTAACAGCGGTACCAACGCCAGCAGCAGCGCCAGCAGCAGCGCCGCCAGCAGATAAAATTGCTGCCAGCGGGGCAGGGCCAGCGCAGGGTTGGGCGTGAGCAAAAATGTGCGGGCGGCCGCCGGAGCCGACTCCTCACCGTCATCCGCCGCGCCGGAATCGGTTACAGAAACCAGCCCTTCCTGAATAGCCAGGGTGCTGGCCTCGGTGCGAGATTGCACGCCCAGCTTTTCAAAAATGTTGCGCATGTGAACCTTAACCGTGTTCACACTGATGACCAGTTTCTGCGCAATCTCTTTGTTGCTGGCGCCGGTCACAACCAGTTCAAGAACTTGTTGCTCTCGCTGGCTGAGTTGAATTTGAGGTTCTTCGTTGAGCACAGATTTCACCACTCAAAATTTCATCTGCAACAATTATTGCACAGACATTTTATCAAGGCAAGCACCAAAAAGTAACGCCCTGCCCCAAATATTTATGATAACCGCAAATTTGACGAAAACTGGCACGTACGATAAAATTCCAATTTGTCTTTAGAAACAGATAGGTTTGGTAATTTGTGGTCCTTTGCCGGATGGGGAATACCATTGCAAAGGACTAAATTTTGAAAGCGCATATTTTAACCGCGAATGTTTGAAAATCTGCAAGACAAACTCCAGGGCGTATTTGACCAGCTCAACCGGCGCGGCCGGTTGTCGGAAGCCGATGTTGACAAGGCTCTCCGCGAAGTTCGATTGGCACTGCTTGAAGCCGATGTGAATTTTAAGGTTGTCAAATCGCTGGTTGGCCGCGTGCGAGAACGGGCCGTGGGCGTAGAAGTCAGCAAAACCATCACCCCGGGGCAGCAGGTAATCAAAATTGTTCACGAAGAGCTGCTGGCCACGCTGGGCGATGCCGCCCCGCTGAATATGGGTGGCGGCTCGCCGCGGGTGGTGATGCTGGTGGGCTTGCAGGGTTCCGGTAAAACCACTACCGCGGCCAAGCTGGCGCTGCATCTGAGAAAATCCAAACACACGCCGCTGCTTGTTGCGGCAGATACCCGCCGGCCCGCGGCCATTGAGCAGTTGAAGGTGCTGGGCCGCCAGTTGGATATTCCGGTTTACACCGAAGACGCCTCGGTGCCGCCGCCAAAAATCTGCGCCAATGCAGTTAAAGCGGCCAAATCGGGCGCCAACAGCGTGGTTATTCTGGATACGGCGGGCCGCCTGCAAATTGATGAGGAACTGATGGATGAGTTGAGCCAGATTAAGGCCAACACCCATCCGCAGGAAATTCTGCTGGTGGCCGATGCCATGACCGGCCAGGAAGCAGTGCGCGTGGCGCAGGGTTTTCATGACCGGGTTGATTTGACCGGCCTGATTCTGACCAAAATTGATGGCGATGCACGCGGCGGCGCGGCCATTTCCATCAGAGAAGTAACCGGCGTTCCCATCAAATTTTTGGGTACCGGTGAAAAAGTCAGCGAACTGGAAGTGTTCCACCCCGACCGGCTGGCGTCCAGAATTTTGGGCATGGGTGATGTGCTCACCCTCATCGAACGCGCCGAAGAAATGCTCGACGAAGAGGTGGCCGAGCGCGGCGCCAAAAAACTGCTCGAAGGCAACTTTAATCTGGAAGATTTTCTGGAACAACTGCATCAGGTCAAACGAATGGGGCCGTTGGGCAAAGTGATGGACATGATTCCCGGAATGGGCGAAATTACCAAATCCATCTCTCAGGAAGATATGGAAAACAGCCTCAAAAGAACCCAGGCAATTATCAGCTCCATGACCACTTACGAGCGCCGAAATCCAAAAGTGCTGAACGGAAGCCGGCGGCGGCGGATTGCCAAAGGCAGCGGCACAACTGTTCAGGATGTGAACCAACTGATTGCCCAGTTCAGACAAATGCAAAAAATGATGAAACGCCTTAAGAATCCACGCTTCCAAAAGAATCTGATGAGCATGTTTGGCGGCGGTGGTTTCAAAGGGTTTTAAAAAATTTGTTTTTCTAACTTTGTATGCAAAATTTCTGTATTGTGTTATAATTTACTGAATAAGGAAGTGAAAAAACAAGATGGTTAAAATCAGATTACGCCGAACCGGTGCCAAGAAAAAACCGCATTATCGAGTAGTAGTGGCCGATTCCCGCGCTCCGCGCGACGGTCGCTTTATTGAAATTCTTGGTCACTACAACCCCAGAACCGACCCGGTTACCTTTAAAGTGCAGGAAGACCGGGTATTGTACTGGTTGTCTGTTGGTGCGCAACCCACCGACCCGGTCAAAAAACTGCTGCAACATATGGGTACGCTCGATAAATTTGCCGGCCACAAAGACGGTGCAGAACTGGACGAGCTGCTGGCCGAAGCCACCGCCAACGCCGCCGAAGCTTCAACTGAAGAAGCCGAGGCAGAAACAGAATCAGAATCAGCGTAGCCTTTTGCACAATCAGGTGCGTTGCCGCCTGGTGGGCCGTCGCAACTACTAATCCCGGTCTCTATTTCAAACCCTACAGATTAAGAGGAGGTCCCCAAACATGTCTTCTATGAAAGAGCTTGTTGAGTATATGGCCAAAGCTGTTGTTAACGACCCGGACTCCGTTATCGTTAGAGAAATCGAAGGCTCCAGCGCAACCATTTTTGAACTCAGCGTTAAGCCCGATGATATGGGGCGAGTCATTGGCAAGCAGGGCCGCGTAGCCAACGCTATGCGCACCTTGCTGCGGGTGGCTGCCGTTAAAGAGGGCAAGCGTGTTACGCTGGAGATTGTGTAAATGACCGGGCCATCAGGTCCGACAAACGCAAATAACGTGGTTTCAGACAAAAGTTCAGGCGTTGTGCAGCCTGAACTTCGTTATTTGGCTATTGGACGGATTGTGCGGGCGCACGGTATTCGTGGCGAGCTTTCTGTGGCGGTACTCACCGATTTTCCGGAACGGTTTTCCTCTACAGAGTGGGTCTTTGTGGGCAACCAAACCGAGGCCGACCCCTACCGGTTGCAAAAATACCGCTGGCACAAAAAGCACGTCCTGCTCACGCTTGAAGGCGTGTCAGACAGAACGCACGCCGAACAGCTTGCCGGGCAGCTTGTGCAGGTTCCGGTTGAAGATGCCGTTCCGCTGCCGGAAGGCAGTTACTACCTGTACCAGTTAGTTGGGTTATCGGTGTTTACCACTACCGGCGAACGGTTGGGAATGCTGGTTGATATTCTGGAAACCGGCGCCAATGATGTGTTTGTGGTTCAAAATGAAATGCAGCAGGAAATCCTGCTGCCTTCGATTCCGGATGTGCTGAAATCTGTAGACCTCAACCAAAACCGGATCACGGTTGAACTGATTGACGGCCTGATTTAGCCGCCGTTGCATCATCAATGTAGGGTACTCAGAATGAACGCGTAGGTCAGCGTTCATTTTTTATGCTTGACAACCAACTTGCCCTCGTGGTATGCTTGTTCACCGTAAAGGTGTGAAATTATTTGTTGACCATTGTTGCCTTTGATGAATTTTCAAAGGCAACTTATTTTTGTAACAACAAACCAAAGGACCGGAGATCGGTGCCCGCAGAAAAGCTCCAATTCTGGATTGGTTTCAGCAAAGTGCCCGGCATTGGCCCGCGCCGATTGCGCAACCTGCTGGATTATTACGGCGATATTTCTGCCGCGTGGCAGGCCAACCCCGGAGAACTGCGCGCCATTGGGCTGGACAAACGCTCGGTGGAGAGCCTGGTTAAAACCCGGGCCGCCTTTGATTTTGAGCAGGAACTGGCCGCGCTGAAAAAGTTGGATGTGCGCGTGCTCACCTGGGATGACCCCGACTACCCGGCGCTGCTCAAAAGCATTGCCGACCCGCCGCCGGTGCTGTACGTGCGGGGGGCTATCATCCCGCAGGATGAATGGGCCGTGGCCGTGGTGGGTACCCGCCGGGCCAGCACCTACGGCAAAGAATGTACCCGCCTGCTGGTGAGCGGATTGGTAGAAAACGGCGTTACGGTGGTCAGCGGCATGGCCTACGGCATTGACACGGTGGCCCACCAAACCGCGCTTAACGGCGGCGGCAGAACCATTGCCGTGCTGGGCAGCGGGGTAGACCAGCTTTACCCCGCCGACAACCGGAAACTGGGCCGGGCCATTCTGGAAAACGGCGCTGTGGTGTCGGAGTACCCGCTGGGAACCCGGCCCGAGGCCGGCAACTTTCCGCGCCGCAACCGGATTATCAGCGGGTTGAGCCTGGGCGTGCTGTTTGTGGAAGGCACCAAAAAAAGCGGCGCGCGCATCACTACAGATTTTGCGCTGGAACAGGGGCGCGAGGTGCTGGCTGTGCCCGGCAGCATCCTGCGAAAATCCGGCTCCGGGCCAAATTATCTCATTCAAAACGGAGCCAGATTGGTCACCAGTGTTGATGATATTCTGGAAGAACTGAACCTGACAATGGTTGCCCAACACACAGAAGCCCGGGCTATTATTCCGGACAATGAGAAAGAAGCGATGCTGCTGGCCCAAATTACATCGGACCCCATTCACGTTGACGATTTGGGCCGCATGGCCGGCATGCCCGCCGCCGAAGTAGCCAGCACACTGACCATGATGGAACTCAAAGGCATGGTTCGGCAGGTGGGGCCAATGAATTACGTGCTTGCCCGCGAAGCGCAAACCGAATACAACTGACCCTGTATTTCACACGTAAAAGACATCACACATCAAATTGAAATTCACACTGAGGATATTTACATGTTTGCACTCATTCTGGCCGGCGGTACCGGAACCCGTTTGTGGCCGCGCAGCAGAAAAAAAACTCCCAAGCAATTGCTACCGCTGATTGGCAACCAAACCATGGTGCAGGCCACCGTCAACCGAATTGCCTCAATTGTGCCCGCCGAACACACCTTTTTTGCCACCAATCAGGCCTACGGCGAAATCATTGCCGCGCAGTTGCCGCAAATTCCGCGGCAAAATATCATTACCGAGCCGAGCGCCAAAAACACCGCGCCCTGCATTGGGCTGGCCGCGCTGCACATGCAGCAACTTGACCCTTCGCAGGTGATGGCCTCGCTGCACGCGGACCATTTTATTGCCGACGAAGAGGGCTTTAGGCAGGCGCTGCTGGCCGCCGAGCAGGTGGCCCGTGAAGG
>RFJF01000803.1 GCA_003695455.1 Chloroflexota bacterium | reverse complement strand
GCCGGGGTAAGCGGCTGGGGCACGGGCCAGCAGCTTCTCTACTACAGAGAAGAGGGCAAAAATTACCGGCCTGATTTGGTGCTGCTGATGTTTTATCTGGATAACGACATCAAAGATAACCTGCCCGGCCGGGGCATCACGGTAAACGGCAAAAATTGTTACGCCCCCTATTTTGTGCTGGCAAACGGCAAACTGGACCCCAATCCGTGGCGTTACGCGCCCGGTCTGCCTCCGGCAATGGGGCAGGCCAACCCCCTGCGCAAACTGGCCAACAATTTGCTGGGCGCTGTTCACCCGCACTCGGCGTTGTACACGCAGTTAGAACCGCTGCTGGCCCCCGCACCGGTAAAAATCAACATGCTCGATTTTTACGCAGGCAGCGACCCCACCTTTGATTACGGCGTGGAACTCACCACCCAACTGGTGCGCCAATTGCAGGCCGAAGTGGAACGCGACGGGGCAACGTTTGGGGTGGTCATCATCAGCCCGCTCAACCTGATAGAATTTATGCAAATGGATGACGCCGCCCGCGAGCAAGTGTACCAACGGCTGCCGGTGCTGCGCCGCGCCGAAGAAATAGACCCGCCCAACGTAACTCTGGCCCGGCAATTTGCCGCCGATGGCGCACCCGTGCTGGATTTACTGCCCGTATTTTTGCAGGTGCAAACAGAAACGGGCATCCCGCTCTACTTTGCCCAGGATAAACACTGGAACGCCGCCGGCAACCGGCTGGCTGCCAAAACAATTGCCCGCTGGCTGGCGCAGCAGCAATTGATTCCCCAAGATTAATTTTGGCGTGGTTCATTGCGTAAATTTCAGTTGGAAGAATCTTCGGATGCCGCTATAATAGTGCTTTGTGTGTGCAATTGCTTTTGCACCCTGTTGCCCGGTTCCGCTGCGCAAGCACGGCAGCCACAGACACGCCAAATCACAACACACCAAAGGCAAATTAATGGATACCCTCACCCTTGTACTGTTTATTCTTGGCTTTTTCCTGCTGATTGGCGGCGCAGAGCTGCTGGTGCGCGGCGCATCCAGCCTGGCGCTGGCGGTGGGAATTTCGCCGCTGGTGGTTGGACTCACGGTGGTGGCGTACGGCACCAGCGCCCCGGAACTGGCCGTCACCATCAACGCCTCGTTTGCCGGTGAAGCCGATTTGGCGCTGGGCAACGTGGTGGGCAGCAATATATCTAACATTTTGCTGGTACTGGGCCTGTCGGCGGCGGTGGCATCGCTGGTGGTTAACCAGCAGTTGGTACGGCTGGAAGTGCCGCTGATGATTGGGCTGGCGGTGCTGGTCTTTTTGATGGGGCTTGACGGCAAAATCGGGCAGATTGACGGCGCGATTTTTGTGTTGGGTGCCATTTCATACACGGTTTTCGTCATCCGCAAAAGTCGAAAAGAAACCAAAGCCATCGAAGCGCAGTACGCTGAAGCGGTAGACAAAAAGCCCAAACCAAAAAAATCTCCGCTCCAGTTTTTGTTGCAAGTGGGCTTTATTCTGGCGGGGCTGGCTCTGCTGGTTGCCGGCGCCGATTGGCTGATTGGCGGCGCAACCGCCATTGCCGAAATCTTTGGCGTCAGCCAACTGGTCATTGGGTTGACCATTGTGGCGGTGGGCACATCGCTGCCGGAAATTGCCACCTCGGTGATTGCCAGCTTCAAAGGCCAGCGCGATATTGCCGTGGGCAACGCCATTGGCAGCAACATATTCAATATTTTGCTGGTGCTGGGGGTTACGGCGTTGGTGGCGCCGGGGGGCATTCCCATTCCGCGCACGGCCATCACCTTTGATATTCCGGTGATGATTGCCGTTTCGGTGGCGGCGCTGCCCATCTTCTTTACCGACTACCGGATTGACCGTTGGGAAGGGTTTTTGTTTTTGGGCTACTATCTGGCCTACACCGCCTACCTGTATCTGCGCGCCACCGACAGCAGCGCGCTCGATGAGTTTGGCTGGGCCATGATTCTGTTTGTCATTCCGCTGACCATTATTACGCTCATTATTCTTACAGTCAAAGCGGCGCGCAAAAACGGCCGGCCCCAAACAATTTTGGCCGACCAGTGACGACAATACTGTGATTGACACAACTACCCGGCAATGGCATAATTTCACAACCTGTTAACGGAGGATTTTATTTATGAGCGGTCTTGTTTTGCTGGCCGTTGTATCGGCCATTTTGTGGATTGGAATCTTTGCAATGATATTTGGCATGGTCAAACGGCAGCCGGATTTGCAGCGTGACATATCCGGGCTGGAGAAATCCGTTCAACCCGACCACAAACCGTAAGCTTTTGCGGATGAATTCATAAAACGCCCTCTGAATCTGCGGAAGGCGTTTTTATTTGCTCCAACCGGGGTAAGAAAATTGTTACATTTTTACTCTAAAATGTAGTGCAATACGCAACGTGTATGAAAAGTTACAGAACACCGCATCGTTTTCGATTAACATTGGGCCAGATGCAACCGACCACCAGACCAAAGGAGATTGTTTTTAATGGGTGCTGAAAATATTACTATCTTTGCGGCATTTATTGCCGGATTACTATCGTTCATTTCCCCGTGTGTGCTGCCGTTGATTCCGGTGTACCTGGGCTACCTGTCCGGTTCAACGCTGGTGGGCGATGAGCCGCCCTCGCGCCGGCTGGTTTTTTCTCACGCGCTGATGTTTGTGGGTGGCTTTACGTTTGTTTTTGTGGTGTTGTTTGGCCTGCCTGTGGGCTTTTTGGGCGGCGCGCTGGGCGGCTTTGCCGATTATCTGGTCTGGATTGGCGGATTACTGCTGATTGTGTTTGGCCTGCACACCATGGGCGTCATCAATATCCCCATTTTTAACGTGCAAAAGAAGGTTGAATACGGCCACGATCAGGCTCCCGGCTACATCCGCAGCGGCATTGTGGGCATGACCTTTGCCGCCGGATGGACGCCCTGCATTGGCCCGCTGCTGGGCGCTATTCTTACGCTGGCAATTCAGGGGCAGAGCATCAGCCAATCGATGTTCTTCCTGTTTGTGTATTCGATGGGGTTGGCCATTCCCTTCCTGGTTACGGCCTGGATGCTGACCGCCGCCACCAGCCGTCTGAAAAACCTGTACCGCTACATGCCCGTGATTGAGCGCGTCAGCGGCGCGTTTATCATTATCATCGGCGTGTTACTGCTCACCGGCACCTTTACCTACCTGAACACCGTGGTCACGCAGTTTGCCCCGGCCTGGCTGCTGGAATTGAGCTAACCAGCGCCCGAATTATCTCCGCCGCCAGCGCGGCGGTTTTTTGCAGGCCGGCCTGATTTTCCATCCTCGATTCCGGGCCGGCCTGTCCTTCGCCCAAAAATTCCGCCCACGTCTGCCGCCGTGATGACACTTCCACCACATCGGCCCCGAGCAGTTGGCAGCCGCCGCCCACGCTCTGCACAAACGCTAATACCCAATCCGGCGGCAACCCAACCAACGCCGGCGCGCTCACGCCCGGCGCATCGCTGCCGCGAATGGCATCCACATCCACGCTCAGGTACACCCCGTC
>RFJF01000084.1 GCA_003695455.1 Chloroflexota bacterium | reverse complement strand
TACTCATCCTCAGTTTCTGCCACGTGAATATGTACTCCTTTGCCGATGTGTTTGTTTTGCGGCGCGCCGGTCAGTTTTTCCACCAGTGAGCGCATCTTTCCTTTTAATGACGAGCCAGGGATGTAAGGATATCCGTTTTTCGCGTTGCGAATGACCGGCAAATCAACCGAACCGATTTCCAGACTGGTGGTTGAACCACCAATATGCAACCCAGATAATACCTGAATGTCACCTTCAATTATTACACGACCATACATTGTCACAGTTTTCATTGTAATCTCTCTCCTTTCTATTTGTCTTTGCCGCCGTGTTTTTTGTGATACGCAACCAAGGCTTCAAAATATTCGGTGGCCCTGCTGAAACGTTCTTTTCGTGTTTGCTCATCGGAGGGAGCAATGGCTGCTTCCAATGCCGGAATCAATGCCTTCTCTAACTCACGCAGACCTAATTTGCCGCGTCCACCTTTTTCAAATGTGCGCTGGGCTTGATAATGAAATTTTGGGATGAGCAACACGGCTTGCCGGTAGCTTCCGGCAGGGTCATTCGACCAGCTCATGTGAATTTGTCGCACAGCACCAAACAGGTTGCGCAGTTGGCTGGTAGTTAAAGATACCTCTCCACTAGCCAGCCATTTCCCATAGGCATCGGCCGTTTCTATCAATGTTTTGGGGTCATCATTTACAATGAATGATCTAATAACCTCCTCGGTTGGTAAATTATTGGGGCGTTGAGTTCCTCCCCGTCTTTGTTTGTGTGCCACAGCATAACTCCTTTCTATGTTCTGATAAGATATTGCGCCCAGCGAGCCGCCAGGCCAATGGTTTCGATATTTTTCTGACTGGTCAAAATCTCATTTTCAATTTTTACCAGTTCATCTTTAACCTCCGGTGGCGTGCGTTTGTCTTCTCGGCGCCGGGCCAGTTGGTACGCCAAATGCCACATCCACGGGCCAAAGTACGGCTTGTCGGGGTCCCACTTGCGCGATTTCATCGCTTCAGCACGGCCCTGCCGGTATTCCAGATAAATCGACAACAGGTTTTGCAAAAGCGCCCGTGACACTGGCCCATCTTCGCCACACCAGTTTTCAAATTTGTCCACCCGCTGGGCAATGTCAGAAAAGCCTTCCCATGGGACAACCTGCCCCAAAAAGTAGAAAGCATCTTTGGCGCGGCCACCGTCCGAACGGACAAAGTCTTTTGCCCGTTGCTCAGCCCCTTCGGCCTCACGTGCTGCTTGATACAGTGGATATTTTTCCGAAGCCAGCGTCATCCCGCCGGAGATGGTCAGCCCGG
>RFJF01000802.1 GCA_003695455.1 Chloroflexota bacterium | reverse complement strand
TGGTTTCCGGCCCCAATCAGGGCGGCAAAACCACCTTTGCCCGTATGTTTGGGCAGTTGCACTATTTGGCTGCCCTGGGCTGTCCCGTGCCGGGCCGGGAGGCGCGGCTCTTTCTGTTCGACCAGATTTTTACTCACTTTGAGCAGGAAGAAGACATCCGCAACCTGAGCGGAAAATTGCAGGATGACCTGGTGCGCGTTCATCAGATTCTGGCTCAGGCCACCCCGGACAGCATCCTCATCCTGAACGAGATTTTCGCCTCAACAACCCTGGAAGATGCCGTTTTTTTGAGCAAGGAAATTATGGCAGAGGTGATGAAACTGGATTTACTGTGCGTGTGGGTCACGTTCATTGATGAGTTGTCAACCTTGAGCGAGCAGACTATCAGCATGGTCAGCACAGTTGTGCCCCAAAACCCGGCTCTGCGTACCTTCAAAATCATCAGACAACCCGCCGATGGGCTGGCTTACGCGCTTTCAATTGCTCAAAAGCACCGCCTGACGTACAAGCAAATTAAGGAGCGCATCAACCCGTGAAAGTTTTGCTGATGCACCCGACCGGGACTTTGACCCCCAACAGAAGATTCCACGCCGGCAAAAAATAGTACGGCGGCGCGAGCCGGTAAAACGGTTTGAGGCAATATTTGACCTGCCGCCTGTTGAAGCGGCGCTGGTGCAAGACCTGGAACTGGAAATATTGTTCGAGGCGATGGCGCAGGGTGACGAATTTTTGTACGATGTGGCCGTGCCGGCCGTTTTATCCAGCCTGGAAACGCCGGATGCCATCATCTACCGCCAGGAGATACTCAGAGATTGTCTCAACCATCCTGATATTGCCCGGCAGATTTACCGTATTCCGGTCCGGTTTATGGAGAGAAAGCGCAAGCACTGGTGGATGACCTGGGGCCGCAATTCCAGTCCGGGCGCAATTTTGAGCAGCGCGCGGGAACTGCTGGAAATGTCTGTTGATTTGCTGAAAGCGTTAAAGCAAATTGCCGATGAACACGCCGGAAAATTTGAATCGCCGGGCTTCAGACGGTTTTTTGCAATGATTCAGCAGGAACTGGATGACGATTACCTGGCCGTGGTAGAAAATCATTTAAAAGCCCTGAAATTTCGCGGCGGGGTTTTGCTCAGCGCCCAGTTGGGCCAGGGCAATGAGGGCGCTAACTACGTTCTGCGCCAACCCAACCACGACGGCCGGAACTGGATGCAGCGCGTCTTCACCCGGAGTTCCCGCACCTACTCCTTTTCCATCCATCCCCGCGATGACCACGGCGCGCGGGCGCTGGGAGAGTTGCGCGAGCGCGGTCTTAACCGGGTGGCTAATGCGGTGGCCCAGTCCGCCGACCACGTTGAGAGTTTTCTGGATGTCCTGCGGCTGGAACTGGCCTTTTACATCGGTTGCCTGAATTTAGCTGAGCAGCTGGCCCAACTGGGAGAACCCATCACCTTTCCCCAACCCGCGCCGGCCAACACGCGCCGCCATTCATTCACCGGCCTGTACGACGTGGCCCTGGCCTTGACCGCGCAAAAAAAAGTGGTCGGCAACCGGGTAAACGCCGACAACAAGGATTTGGTCATTATCACCGGCGCCAATCAGGGCGGCAAATCCACCTTTTTACGCAGCATTGGTCTGGCCCAGTTGATGATGCAGTGCGGCATGTTTGCGCCGGCGGAATCGTTTTCGGCCAACGTGTGCCGGGGGATTTTTACCCACTACAAACGGGAAGAAGACGCCTCGATGGAAAGCGGCAAGTTCGATGAAGAACTGGGCCGCATGAGCGCCATCGTGGACGCCATTTCACCGGACGCCCTTATCCTGTTCAACGAGTCCTTTGCCGCCACC
>RFJF01000801.1 GCA_003695455.1 Chloroflexota bacterium | reverse complement strand
GGGGGTGAGCACCCACGGCGCGCCGGTGTACAGGCCGGCCTCGGCGGCGGCCATGCCGGCCACCTCTTTACCGCACATGGGGTGCGAGCCAACCGGCTGCAGTCCTGCCGGCAGGCCGGACATCGCCTGGGTGATGACCTGTTTTGTGCTGCCCATATCCGTGATGATGGCGCCGGGTTTGAACAGCGCCGAATATTCGGCCAGTTGGCGCACAATGATGCGGATGGGCGTGGAAAAGATAACGATGTCCGCTTCGCGCAGCGCCTCGGCGGGGTTGAGGGTGGCCTGGTCTACCGCGCCCAGTTGCAGGGCCTGCGCAGCGGCGGCCTCGCGCCGAACCAGCCCCACCACGCGCCGGCAGACGGCCTTCTCTTTGAGCGCCAGCCCCAGCGAACCGCCCATCAACCCCAACCCAACAATGGTGACTTGTAATTCTGCCAGGCTTCTGTTTTCGATTGGAGTACCTCCTTTGAAAGGCTAAAGGGGAAAGGGAAAGGGGTTAAGAATTTTGGCGTTGCTTAACCTTTTTGACAATGGTCACCAATATGGCAAGTAATTCTGTGGTTTCAGAAACCAACGATTCCAGCCGGTGTTTGGGAACAATCCCGGACTCACCCAGCAATTCCAGCCAGTAAGCAGATTCTTCCAGTTCCTGAAGTCCGCCTTCAATTTTGCTGATAAAATCCGCATTGGATTTGGCGTGTTGGGCCTCCCGGTAATGCGCCCCCACAGATGTACCGGAACGGAGCAATTGTTTGCCCAGCACCTGCGCTTCTGTTGAACGCGGCAAAACAGCGTACAGTTTGATGATGCGCAAGGCGTAATCACGCGTTCGTTTCTTTAAATCCGGTGGAGTACCCTTCATCCTTTATCCTTTCGCCTTTTCCCTTTCGCCTCAGGCGCTTCTGCCGACGGCGGCAGCCACGGCCCGGATTTCGTGCATCAATTCGGCAAAGCGGCGGGGTTTGAGCGATTGCTCACCGTCGCTCATCGCTTCGGCGGGGTGGGGGTGAACCTCGATGATGAGGCCGTCGGCGCCGGCGGCAACCCCGGCCCGGCTGGCGGCTTTGACCAGCGTCCATTTGCCGGTGGCGTGGCTGGGGTCCACCACCACGGGCAGGTGGGTCAGTTCTTTCAACACCGGCACGGCGTTGATATCGAGCGTGTTGCGGGTGTATTTTTCAAAGGTGCGGATGCCGCGTTCGCACAAAATAACTTTGTGGTTGCCGTTGGACATAATGTATTCAGCGCTCATCAGCAACTCTTCAATCGTACTCATCATTCCACGTTTGAGCAAAACAGGTTTGTTTGTCTTGCCCACGGCATTGAGCAGGGCGTAATTTTGCATGTTGCGCGTGCCAATTTGCAGCACATCGGCATATTTGCAAATCAGATCTACCTGTTCCGGAGCCATCACTTCTGTGACCACGTGCAGGCCGGTTTCTTCGCGGGCCTTGGCCAGAATTTTGAGACCCTCTTCGCCCATCCCCTGAAAACTGTAGGGCGAGGTCCTCGGCTTGAACGCGCCGCCGCGCAGCAAATGTGCCCCGGCCTCTTTGACGGCGTAGGCGGTTTCCAGCACCTGCTCCATGCTTTCCACCGAACACGGGCCGGCCATCACCAGCACTTTGTTATCGCCAAAGCTGTGGCCGTTGATGGCAATTTTGCTGTCTTCCGGGTGGAAATCACGGCTGGCAAGTTTGAAGGGCCGCAGGACGGGCACCACCCGGTCCACGCCGTCCATCCGGCTGAGCGCGCCACGGTCAATCTTGCGCTCGTCGCCAATCAAACCGATGATGGTTCGCTCCTCGCCTACCGACAGATGGGTCCGCATCCCCTGCTTTTGAACGCGGGACACCACCGCATCAACATCATTTTCTGTGGCAGAAATCTTCATTATGACAATCATTTCCTTTTCCTCGCTT
>RFJF01000800.1 GCA_003695455.1 Chloroflexota bacterium | reverse complement strand
GGGGGTGAGCGTCTTTTTTGCGGCCAGCGTTGCGGCTGTTACCGCGGCCCCGCAGCACTGGTTCGATGCGGGCGGCGCGGCGGGCAAGCGCGTGGTTCGCTACCTGTTGGGGCTGGCCGGCACGGCGGTGCTGCTGTTCGGGCTGACCCAAATGGAAGGTAGTCCGGTCGCATCGCTGGGGCTGGCCCTGCTGGCCGGGGGCTGGATTTTGTTGCTGGCGCCGTGGTTGTTTGTGCGGTTGGGGCTGGCCCGCGCTCCCGCCGGAGTCAGCCCTGCGCCACCGGCAGATGTGGCCGCTCGTTGACCGTGAGCTGAAACACATCCGGGCGCGCGTAGTGGCCCACCACGTCAAAATCAAACTTGCCCCGAGACACCTCGGCCAAATCGAGCGCGGCGGTCAACATACCCTCCTCGCCAAACAGCGGCCCGGCCAGCACCTCGCCCAGCGGCGACACAATCACGCTGCCGCCCCGCGACATCACTTCCGGCTGGCCGGCCAAATCCTCCAGTCCCGGCAAATCGGCGGGATACATGCTTTTGGTTACAAACTGGTTGCAGCCCAACACAAAACAGCGGCCCTCGCAGGCAATGTGGCGCATGGTGGCCTGCCACGTGTCGCGGGCATCGGCGGTGGGGGCCAGGTAGATTTCCACGCCTTTGCCGTACATTGCCATCCGGGCCAGCGGCATGTAATTTTCCCAGCAGATTAGCCCGCCCACTTTGCCCAGCGCGGTATCCAGTACGGTCAGGGTACTGCCGTCGCCCTCACCCCAAATGAGCCGCTCGGCGGCGGTGGGTTTGAGCTTGCGATGTTTGCCCAGCAGTTGGCCGTCCGGCCCAAAATAGAGCAGCGTGCAGTAGAGCGTGCCGCCGCTGAACTGGGCGTCTCGTTCAATGACACCCACCGCCAGAAACACGCCCGCTTCTTTGGCCGCCTGCCCCAGCGCGCGCGTCTCCGGCCCCGGCACATCCACCGAATTTTCCCAGTAGCGCTGCCACGTTTCTCGCCCGGCGGCGCTGCGACTGCCCACCACCGTGCCAAATCCCAGCCCGCGCGGGTAGGCGGGGATAAACGCCTCCGGAAACAGCACCAACTGCGCTCCCTGCGCCGCGGCCTGCCGGGTGAGCTCGCAGGTTTTGGCTACCGTTGCGGCGCGGTCAAACAACACGGGTGCGGCCTGCACCACGGCTACGTTTACAATTTGAGACTCTGTCATCATTTCACCTCGGGGTTTTAAATGGAAAATGGATAAAGGTTGGATTCGGCGGGCGGTTGTGATATACTCTCCGCACTAAAATTTTCATCATCAAAAAACAAGCAAGGGGGGGCAAAATGACCCATCAATTGGAACAAGCGACGCTCGGTGGGGGCTGCTTCTGGTGTGTGGAGGCGGTGTACCAGAATGTGCGCGGTGTGGAATCGGTGGTGTCTGGCTACGCGGGCGGCAAAGTACCCAACCCCACTTACCGCGAGGTGTGCAGCGGGTTGACCGGCCACGCCGAAGTGGTACAGATTACCTTCAACCCGGACATCATCTCATTTGCAGAGATACTTGAGATTTTCTGGCGCGTGCACGACCCCACCACACCCAACCGGCAGGGCGCCGACGTAGGCACCCAGTATCGCTCCATTATTTTAACCGCCAATGACGAGCAGGCCGCCATCGCCCGCCAATCAAAGGCCGACGCCGAGGCGGCGCGGCTGTGGCCCACCCCCATTGTCACAGAAATCACGCCGCTCGCCACCTTTTACCCCGCCGAAGATTACCACCAGGAATATTTCAACAACAACGGCCGCCAGCCCTACTGCCAGATGGTGGTGGCCCCCAAAGTGCAGAAATTCAAAAAGGAATTTGCCAATAAATTAAAAGAGGGCGTGCGCTAACGGGCGCAGTTTTGTGCCCGTTGCCCCCATAGTACCGCCGCGCTCCACCGTCCGCAAATTCAAATGCAAGCCGCGACGCCCCCGCGCTATTTAGGCCAACCGGGCGCGGATGTGTTATAATCCTATCCTGCCATCGTCTGGCACATCAAACTCAAACAGGAGAATCAAATATGACCACCGCCGCCAAAAGCAGGATTTTGTTTACCGCCCTCATTCTGGCCGGGATTTCGCCCAGTTGCTACCTTTTGTCGTCAGCCAGTTACGTGCTGTACGGCGTGTTTTTGCTGGTTGCCGGGCTGGCGCTGCTGGCCTGGCTGTGGAAACCGTGGCAAATGTTGAAATAACAAGACCACCTCAATTGCCCAAAGGCACACGCGGCCCGTTTTCCGGTCAAAGTTAAGGCTGTGCCGGCTCAACCGGCCCTCTAATCAACAGGCAAACAGGGGGAATTCGGAACAAATTCCCCCTGTCTCTTCAAAAATTTTGGGCAGTTCCACAACACACATTGAGAGGTTGACGATGGACCGCACCAATGAAATGTGGCTTGAACAATTACAGGATGGGCATCCGCAGCAGGCAGACGCACTGGAAGCGCTGCGCCGGTTTCTCAAACGCGGAATTCTGGCCTATCTGCACACCCGCAGTGACCTGGACCGGCTGGCAACCAACGAACTGGCCCAGATGAGCGAGGATTTTGCACAGGAGGCGCTGCTCAAAATTAAGGCCAAGGCGCACACCTTCAAAGGCAAAAGCAAGTTTACCACATGGAGCACCAAAATCGCCTCAAACCACACCATCGGGCAGTTGCGCCGGGCAAAATGGCGGGATTTGTCGCTGGATGTGCTGACCGACGCCGGCACCTCGCTGCAGGAAATCATCTCGGATGATAGCGGCCACGCCAGCCGCCCCGAGGTTGAAAGCGAGCGCAAACAGGTGTGGGAGGCGGTAATCAGCGTCATCAACAATGACCTGACCGAGCGCCAGCGGCAGGTACTTTCTGCCGTCCACTTTGAGCAAATCCCCATGGCCGAGGTGGCCCGCCTGCTCAACACCAACACCAACAATGTCTATAAATTACTGCACGATGCCCGGCTCAAGCTGAAAAAATGCCTGGCCGACTGCGGGCTGGAACCTCAATACATTTTGAGTCTGTTTGGGTGACAACAGGCGACAGGTTGCAAGTAGCAGGGACGCATATTCACCGTTCGCCGTTCGCACACTGTGTGTTGCGTATTGCGTGTTACGGTACACAAAACACGCATATCCCAGGCACGGGGTCAACAAGACAGCCCAATTTATAAAGTTGTTCTCCGGGATATGTGAACCACGCCAAATCAACATTTTGCCGGTCGGGAGACCCTTCGCTGCGTTCAGGGTGACACGCCTGAGCTTCACCCCTAATTCCTGACTCCCGGCCCCTGAATCCTGTTTTCAAGGGGGTTTTCAATGGATTTTCAATATTGGTACATGCTGCCTATTTCAATTGTGATTGCCACCACGGCGATGGCATCGGGGGTGGGGGGCGCCACATTTTTTGCGCCCATTTTTATTTTGCTGCTCAAACTGCCGCCGGAAGTAGCAGTAGGTACCGGCCTCATCACCGAGGTATTTGGCTTTGCCAGCGGATTGTACGCCTACACCCGCAAACGTCTGATTGACTTTCGGTTGGGGGTAGCCCTGCTGATGGTTACTATTCCGGCGGCGTTGCTGGGTACGTGGGTAGCCGGCAGCATTGCCCCGGAATACTTAAAAATCACGTTGGGGGTGGGGTTGTTTGCCATTGCGTTGAGTTTTTTGCGCGCCCCGGAACACAAAGATGTGGTACGGATGGATGAAGCCATCAAAGAAGAATACGGCGGCTCAAACGCCGAAACCTGCCTGATTACCCGCGACGGCGAAGAAATTCGCTACACGGTTTGCAACCGCACCGAGGGGCGAATGATTGCCGGCGTAGGCGGCCTGTTTGTGGGGATGATTTCTACCGGGCTGGGCGAGATGAACAGTTACTTTCTGTTGCAGCGCTGCCGCGTGCCCAGCCGGGTATCAATTGCCACCAGCGTATTTGTGGTGGCGCTTACGGCGCTGGCTGCCGCCAGCGGTCACCTGTTTCAATTTTTCCAGTCCGGCGGCGAGGTACTGAACACAGTCTTCAGCATTGTGATTTTCACCGTGCCGGGGGTAATCATCGGCGGGCAGTTTGGCCCGTTTGTAGCCAACCGAATTTCTCAGCACACGTTGGAACGTAGTCTGGGAATCCTGTTTATTCTGGTGGCTGCGGTAACCCTGGCTGAAACGCTTCTGTGAACGCAGGAATCAGGAGCCGGATGCCAGGAATCAGGGTGAGTCTCGGGCGTACCACCCTGGGCGCAGCGTCGGTAGCTGTCGGAATTCCGCAAAGTTTCTACAAAAAAATCGGCCACTCCGTTTAGGGATGGCCGGCTGCAATCTGCCGTGCGGTTGTTGCCCGTTAGCCGTTCGCAGAAGCCTCTCGCAACATCACCATGACTGCCTCTAACTGTTCGTTACACGATACACACTGCCGTAAATGTTGTTTAACCTTTGGCAGCAACACGGCAGGATTACCACCCTGAGCAAGCATTTCAGCGTAAAAATCCAGCACGCCAAAACACTCCTGACACGTAATTTCATCGTCTTCGGTTTCCAGTACGTTTTTGAGCAAGGCTCGCCAAAGTGACGCAGTCTTCATTTTTGCGTTCCTTTTGATGTGCAAGTATGAGAATCGCCAAAGGTCAATTTGCAATCCACAGGGGAGAAACTTTTGCCGGTGCGCAACTCATATACAGTTAGATGCCACCGAATGGCAGGTTCTTACACGGCGGTGCAGCCATCGCCCTGTAAAAAACAAAAAATGCCCGCCGGGGTTGGCGGGCATTTGCGGGTAATTTTAAGGGGGGTGTGAGCCAAAATAAAAAAAGTCTGCTTGGCAATGACCTACTCTCCCAGGGGGTCTCCCCCCAAGTACCATCGGCGCGGGTGGGCTTAACT
>RFJF01000799.1 GCA_003695455.1 Chloroflexota bacterium | reverse complement strand
ACACGTCTCACGTACGGGGTCAACAAGACAGCTCAATTTGTAAAGTTGTTCTCCGGGATGTTTGAATCACACCCGTAAGTTTATCTGTACTCTGAACGAGGATTTATTTTGAAAACTTTACTTGCCAGCCCGGAATCAGGTGTGTGGAACAGCCGCAAGCACATCCACATGGGATTGGGCTACCTTGCCGGCTCACTGCTGGCGCACGGCTACCCGGTTGATCTGTGGGACGCCGCCGTGGAAGAAGAATTTGAATCGCTCGATGAACGGCTGGCCCGTGAATCTTACGATGTAGTAGGCGTGTCTGCGCCCACCCCGCTCATCAACAATGCCTGGGAAGCCGCTGCCTCTGCCAAAAAACATGGCGCGGTCACCATTTTGGGTGGGCCGCACCTGACCCTGCGCCCCCATGAATCGATGGAAAAGCCGCAGGTTGATCTGGTGGTACGCGGCGAAGGCGAGCGCACCATCATTGAAATTATGGCCGCGCTGGAAAAACAACGTGAAATTGACCGCCAACAGTCCGGCGGCGCACCGCTCGCCGGCAGCCCCCGGCTGTTCCACCCCGATGCCGGCTGGGACCGCATTTTGGGGCTGAGCTGGCGCAACCCCGAGGGCAAAATCCAGCACAATCCGGACCGCCCCCTGGCCGACGACGTGGACGCCATTCCATTTCCGGCGCATCACCTCTATAAAATAGAGCGCTACACCAATCTCAACCCCCTCACCGACGGGCTGGATATGAACGCCCGCGCCTACACCATTGTCACCAGCCGGGGCTGCCCCTACAAATGCACCTACTGCTCCAAACCCATCACCGGCGATACCTGGCGCGGCCGCAGCGTGGACAACGTCATCGCCGAATGGGCGTGGCTGGTCAATGAGTTGGGGGCCACGGAAATCGGCGTAACGGACGACATCTGGAATCTGGATAAAAAACGGGCCAAAGAATTGTGCAGGGCGCTGATAAAAGCCAACCTCAATCACGTGCCGTGGGTTACCATCCACGGAATGAAGGTCAACAACACCGACCAGGAACTGTTCAGCCTGATGAAACAGGCCGGCTGCAAACGGGTGGGCTTTGGCGTAGAAAACGGCGACGACTGGATGCTGCGCAACGTCATCAAAAAAGGCCAGACGGTAGATATGGTTCGCAGCGCGTTTAAATACGCCAAAAAAGCCAAACTGCAAACCATGGGCTTTTTCATTTTTGGCATGCCCGGCGAAACCGAAGAATCGATGGAAAAAACCATCCGGCTGGCCATGGAACTGGACCCGGATTTGGCCCATTTTATGATGGCGGCCCCCTTCCCCGGTACAGAAATGTGGGACCAACTGGTTGAACACGGCCACATTATGGATACCATTGACTGGTCAGAACTGGCCATTCAGGAAAATTCTGCCCACTTTGCCTTTGGCGAACTGGACAAGGAAACGGTAGAACGCAAATGGCACGAAGCCCACCGCCGTTTCTACCTGCGCCCCAAACGAATCCTGCGCATCGCCGCGCGAAAAGATACCTGGCAACGGTTTCCCTATTACGTCAAAACCGCCGCCAACATGCTCCTCGGCTTGGGAGAGCGTGAGGCGTCTGCGGCATAACCGCTGCGCGGCGCAATTATTGCCGCGCAGCGTCAGGTGATGCGACATGTTCAGACTTCTGCCCAAATTGCCCCTCTACTGGGCCTACCGCAAATTTGGCTGGCCCGCCATGATGCCCTTCTCCATTGTGGTCAGTGTCAGCTATCGCTGTAACAGCAAATGCCGCACCTGCGATGTGTGGCGCAAACCCAACGATGACATGACGCTGGAAGAGTGGGACAAAACCTTTGCCGCCATTGGCCGCGGCCCGCTCTACTACACCTTTACCGGCGGCGAACCGTTTTTGCGCCCGGACACCGCCGAGATGGCTCTTTCGGCGTACAAACACAGCCGCCCGGCAGTCATCACCATCCCCACCAACGGTATTCTCACCCGCCGCATTGTTGACCAGGTAGACCGCATTTGCGCCGGCGCGCCCAAATCCAACATCGGCATAAATTTGTCTTTGGATGAAGTGGGCGAGCGCCACGATGAAATCCGGATGGTGCCGGGCAACTGGAAAAAGGCCATGAAAACCTGGTCAGAATTGAAAGCCCTGCAAAAACAGCACAAAAACCTGGTGCTGACCACGCACACGGTT
>RFJF01000004.1 GCA_003695455.1 Chloroflexota bacterium | reverse complement strand
GACGCCTTTGGCGTGGGCGGCGTGGAGCTGTACGTGCGGGTGGTTGACAAAAATTACCCGCTGCGCTCCGGCATCAACCTGATTAAAAACGTCAAACACACCCCCTGCACCGACGGCCGCGGCGTCAAACTGACGCAGGAGCGCAACCTGTTCCAAATGGCCCAACCGCACCTGCCGCCCAACATCTCGCCGCGCAAAGCGATGATGCCGGTAGCCGCCGACCGTTACGGCATGGCTGAATCGCTGCACAAGGCCGGGTTTGAGCTGGTGTTCTGTGATTTGATGTTCGGGCTGGGGCTGCCCATCCCGGTCAAAGGATTGCGCCAGTTGCGGTTTTTGGCCGCGGTGCTGATGCCGGTTGTGGGGCTGATGCCCATCAGCATGTTGTACCCTACCGGCGAAGACCAGATGAAAATTACGCCCAAATATGAAAAATGGTACAACTACGGCCCGGTGGTAGCCGGCGATTTTCAGTACATCCGCCGCCACCTGCCCAATGACCTGACCGGCAAAATTATTATGACCAACACCACCACTCAGGCCGATGTGGATTTGATGCAGGCACGCGGGCTGGCCTACCTGGTTACCAGCACACCCCGGATTGACGGACGCTCGTTTGGGGCCAACGTGCTGGAGGCCGCGCTGATTGCCGTATCGGGCAAAGGGCGCAACCTGACCGACGATGAACTGACAGCCCTCTTTCGGGAGCTTGATTTAAAACCCACAGTCCTCAAACTGAACGATTAAAAAAGGCGTCCCGCCGGGGGACGCCTTTTTTCTGGCCTCTGTACTCTGTATTCTGGTTTCTGTATTCTGAAATCACACACCCTTCAACATCAAAATAGTGTTGATGGTTTTGAGCAGAATAATCAAATCCAGCCGCACAGACTGGTGCTTGATGTAGTACAAATCGTAGCGGAGTTTTTCCAGCGCATCTACCACCGAACGGCCGTAATCGTAATTAACCTGCGCCCAGCCGGTCAGCCCCGGTTTGACGGTGAGTCGGGTGCGGTAAAACGGAATTTCCGCCTCGAGCGCGCCCACAAATTCCGGGCGTTCCGGGCGCGGCCCGATGAGGCTCATTTCGCCGCGCAGAACGTTGAGCAACTGCGGCAGTTCATCCAGCCGGGTGCGCCGCAAAAAGCGGCCCACCCGCGTAACGCGGGTATCGTATTTTTCGGCCCACTGGGCTTTGCCGTCTTTTTCCGCGTCAGTCACCATTGAGCGTAATTTGACCAGTTCAAATTCCCGGCCGCCCCGCCCCACGCGCCGCTGGCGGTAAAAAATCGGCCCCGGTGAATCGAGCCTGACTGCCAGCGCAATCACCGGAAACAGCAGGGCAAAAACCAGCAACCCCACCAGCGAAATCAAAATATCGCTGGCCCGCTTGAAAATTCTGAAGGTGAGATTCTGGCCGTTGTTGTTGAGCGGCAGCATAACAAACCAGTTGCCGCCTACGTGTTCCACCGGCACGCGGTCGGTCAGGCGCTCGTACAACTCCGGCATGGTTGAAATGCGAATGCCCTGCTCGTGACAGGCCATCAGTGTTGCCAGCACATCGCCCGGCAGTTCGCGGTTAATAGCCAATACAATATCGGTTACGTTCAGCCGTTGCGCCAGTACCGGCAACTGGGCGATGGGCCCAATGACGGGTACATTCTGCACCATTGCACGCTGCTTGGCCGGGTCATCATCCACAAAACCCAGCACTTTAAAATGCGTGGCGGCAAAATCGCGCAGCGTTTTGGCAATGGTTTCTCCACCCCAACCCGCGCCCACCACAATGGCTCGCCGCTGAAACGCCGACACAAACACCGAACTGTACACCCGCCGCCAACTGAACAGCAGCAGCGGCGAAATCAGCGTGAAAAATCCAATAAAGTGGCGCGGCAGCGACCACGGCGGCAGCAGGGCGTAAATAAACAGGTACAGGGCCAGAATTTGGAGCACCGTTTTGCCGATGGCAAAAAAACTGGCGGCGGGGTCAGAGGCCACGCGGGGGCGATAGGCATCGTTGGCGGTGGCCAGCACAAAATAGCACAGCGCCACAGCCGCAAACCACGGACTGTACTCCAACGCCAGTTGGGCCGAAAAGACCCAGTCTGAGCGCTGTGCGCCCAGCCACAGCCCCAGCAGCAGAGAAACCAGCACCAGCACACCATCCACCACGTACAAAATGTACTGGTGTTCGCTGAACTGCACGGACCAGACCCGCCGTTGTGGGGGGTATAACTCCCCGCTCAAGGTGAACTCTTCCTTCATCATTTTAATCCGGCAACCGGGGTTTTTGGGCAGGGGGAGAAAACACGCCGGCCCAAAAGCCCAATCCCCACGCAACATGGATGCAAAAAAACGCCGGTGGCAGTAGCGGCCAGTAACGCCAGCCGCCTTTGGCTGCCGCCATTGTACTCGCCAACAGATTTGCCAGCAAATAGCTGCCCGCCGCCGCGCCAAACAGCCACAACCCCGGCGACCAGAAAAATCCCGCAATCAGGCCAACCAGCAGCGCCAGCACAAACAGCGGAGCCGCCGCCTGCCGCAATTTGAGCGATGCCGGATGCTTGCGCAGGGTTTGCACCTTCCAGCGGCCGTATTTGAAGTATTGCCGCCACAGCGCCGCCAGCGAGTTGCGGGGCGTGTAGACTGATTTGACCGCCGGGCTGAGCAAAATTTTGCCCCCGGCCTGCCGCAGCCGGATGTTCAACTCGTAATCTTCATTGATGTGGAACGATTCATCGTAACCGCCAAGTTCCAGCAGCCGGTCCCGCCGGAACGCGCCCAGGTAGACCGTGTCCACAAACTGCTCGCGGTCTGTGTAGTGAAACTTTGAGCCGCCAATCCCAAACGGCGATTCCACCGCCAGCGCAATGGCCTGCCCCACCCACGAACTGCCCTGCGCTTTCATCATGCCGCCCACGTTGTCGGCGCGGCCGCTTTGCAGGGCATCCACGCAGGCCCGCACGTAATCCGGCGCAATCAGCGTGTGGCCGTCAACCCGCACAATCACATCGCCGGATGCCGCGCGGATGCCCACATTCATGGCCGCGGCCTGCACCCGGCGCGGGTTATCCAGCAGGCGCAGGTTGGGATGCTGCGCCGCCAGTTGGCGCACAATCCGGCGGGTGTCGTCGCCGGAGCCGCCATCTACCACCAGCACTTCCAGTTTGCCGGCGGGGTAATCCTGAGCCAGCGCCGCACCCAAACTTTGCCGGATGAACCGGGCCTCGTTCAGCACCGGCATAATGACGGTGACGGACGGCAGGGTGTCATTGGTCATCCACTATTCCGCCATTCGCACATTCGCCATTCGCACATTCGCCATTCGCACATTCGTCACTGTCAGAGTCGTTGCTCCAGCGCGGCCTGCACCGCAGACAGCGAGGCTTCGAGCTGCACCGGCGGGTTGGCAAATTGGGCGTTGGGCCAGTTGCCGGTGTGATAATCAACCGTGGCGGCAGGGTCTTTCATCAGGTTGCCGGTCAAAATACCAACCACGGTTTCGTCCGGTTTGATGACTCCCTGCGCCACCAGTTTGCGCGCCCCCGCCACAGACGCCGCCGAGGCCGGCTCGCAGCCGATGCCCGCGCCGTCCACCACTGCTTTGGCGTCCATAATTTCATCGTCAGACACCACCGTGACCAGCCCGTCCGTCCAGCCCAGCGTGCGAATGGCGCGCGGGTAGCTGACCGGGCTGCCAATGCTGATGGCCGTGGCTACCGTGCTGGCTTTCATCGAAATGCGCTCGCTGAAGTTATTTTGGTAGCTGCGGTAAAAGGGGCTGGCCCCGGCGGCCTGCACCGCCGCAATCCGTGGAATCTTGTCCACCAGCCCCAGTTGTTGGGCTTCGTACAGGGCTTTGCCAAAGGCGGCGGTGTTCCCCAGATTTCCGGCGGGCAGCACAATCCAGTCCGGCGGCTGCCACTGAAAGCCTTGCAAAATTTCAAACACAATGGATTTTTGCCCTTCCAGCCGGAACGGGTTGAGCGAGTTGAGCAGGTACACGCCCAGCGTGT
>RFJF01000798.1 GCA_003695455.1 Chloroflexota bacterium | reverse complement strand
GCGGTTCACCCGCCAAAATGTGGATGACTTCAATCCCGTCATCCAAATCTTCCCAATACACCGCATAACCACCCGGCTCAATAGACCAGTTGGCTCGTTGTTCCGGCGTTGCATTGGCCAACCAATTCAGCCAGGTAAATTTGTTGAGTGGTAGTCCTACTTCGCGGCCATCGCTCAACAAAATGTACAGAACGTCCTGATTGAAACGGACATTTGTGGCCGTTACCTGTTTGGTTACAATTTTATTGGCCGAAGTGAGCATTCCAGGCCTCCAGTAATTTTCTCTGATGTGTTTCCGTCAGCTTTAGAATCCGGTTCAGTGTGGGAGAATTATACCCACGATTATATTCAAGTCTGATGGGTTGGAGCCAGATTTTTGCCACTTTATCATCACGGATAACGTGAATGTGTGGCGGTTCATAAATGTCAGAAGAATAAAATCGAAATTTATAGCCTTCAATCAAAATTGTTGGCATTTTTATTTTCCGGTCACACCTAAAGTATATCAGGTTTTTGGGCGGTTCAAAATTATGGCGCCACCGTGAGCAGCACCTTCAACACCCCCGCCGAGACGGCCCGATCAAAGGCCGCCGGCCCCTCGTCCAGCGGGTAGCGGGCTGAAATCAGCGATTCCACATCCACCTGCCGCTGTTCCAGCAGGCGCAGGGCGGCGTCAAACGGCCCGCAGCGCGAGCCGACCACGGTGATTTCGTCCACCACCAGCCCGCTCAAATCCAGCGAAACATCCGCCGCAAAGGTGCTTTTGAGTACCAGCACGCCGCGCGGCCGCACCAGCGCGCGCGCCGCTGCAAATCCGGCGGGGCTGCCGGTGGCTTCTACCACCACATCCGCGCCGGGCGGGACAGGTTCGCCGCTCAGTTGGGTGGCAATTCCCCGCGCCTGCAAAATAGCCAGCTTTTTCGGGTGACGCCCCACAACCAGCAAATCACAACCGGTCAGGGCCAGCACCTGTGCAATCAACAGCCCCAGCTTGCCGTCGCCCAGCACCACCACCCGGTCTGTGGGACAAATGTGGGTCTGCGCCGAAATCTGGCAAGCGGCGGCCAGCGGCTCGGTAAACACGGCCCACCGGTCCGGCACAGAATCCGGCACGGCGTGCAGTAATTTAATGGGAAGGGTAAGAAACTCGGCCATGGCCCCGGCTTTGCCGCTGATGCCCAACGTGGTACGCCGCAAACAGTGGCTGGTCAATCCCCGGCGGCAGGTGGCGCAATCGCCGCAAAAGAGGTTGATTTCGCCCACCACCCGGCGGCCCACCCACGCCGGCGCGTCAGCGGCTTGCTCCACTACGCCCACAAATTCGTGGCCTAAAATTCCCCGGAAATCATCTTTGTAGCCGCGCATCAGTTCGATATCGGTGTTGCAAATGCCGGCCAACGTGGTGCGAATCAGCGCCTCGCCGGGGGCCGGCAAGGGACGGGGAACATCGCGCCGCAAGCGCAGGCGCTCGCCGTCAAACCAGAGCGCACGCACCGCTACAGCGCCTGTTCAAGTATATGGCGCAGTTCGTCGGGGGTAAGCTGGATGGGGTTGCCTTTCATACTGCTGGCCCGGCCGGCCTTTTCAATGAGCGCGGGAAAGTGCTCTTCTGCCAGCCCGTGCGCGCCCAGCCCCGGAATTTGCAAATCTTTCACCAATTGGTTAACCCACGCCACGCCATCGAGGGCGGCGGCGTCCGGGTTGCCGGTTAAAATCTGGCCGATTTCATCGTAGCGCAGCAGGGCTTCGCTGTTGGGTTTGCGGGCGCGCAGGGCGGCGATGTTTGCGGCCATCACGTGCGGCAGTAACGCGGCGCAAACCGCGCCGTGCGGGGCGTCGAACATGCCCCCAAACGGGCCGGCAAAGCCATGCACCGCGCCCAGTTTGGCGTTGGCCAGCGCCAGCCCGCCGTACAGGCTGACCAGCGACATATCTTCGCGGGCGCGGATGTTGCTGCCGTCGGCAACGGCCTGGCGCAGCGAGCGCGCCGCGCGGTGCATTCCATCCAGACAGATGGTGTCTGTGAGGGGGGTGGAGAGGTGGGTAACATACGGCTCCATCACCTGCGTCAGCGCGTCAAGCCCGGTGGCGGCGGTAAGGTGCGGCGGCAGAGAGATGGTTAAATCCGGGTCAACAATGGCAACCGCGGGCAGCATGAGCGGGCTGCGCAGGCTGACTTTGACGCGGTGTTCCGGCGAAAGCAGCACGGCGTTGCGGGTCACTTCGGCGCCGGTGCCGGCGGTGGTGGGGATGGCAATGTAGGGCGCGGCGGGCCGGGTGAGGGGCTGCCCCGCGCCGATGACTTCCAGGTAGTCCAGCGGGTCGCCGCCGTTGGTCAGCAGGGCGGCAACGGCTTTGCCCGTATCCAGCACGCTCCCCCCGCCGATGCCCACCACCATGTCGCACCGTTCGCGGGTGGCTTTCTGCACGCCGTTGCGGGCGGTGTCGGTGGTGGGTTCGCCCACCACGGCAAAGGTGGCGTGGCTCACCCCCGCCAGCGACAGGTAATCGAGCAGGGCGCTGGCACGGGTGCTGTTGCCGCCGGTCACCACCAGCGCCCGTTGGCCAAAATTGGCGGCAATGTCGCCCACATCGGCCAGCGCGCCGCCGCCAAAAATAATGCGTCCGGCTGTGGCAAATTCAAACTGAATCATTCCCAGCCCTCGTCATTTGGATAAACGTTGGAGTAAATTTTTCGGGTGCGCGGCGCAACCAGCATATCGGCCACGGCGCTGGCCCAGGCGTGGTAGTGGGCCGTTTGTTTGTGCGCGGCGGGCGCGGCGTCTGCATCGCGGTAGACCTCAACCAGCACAAATTGGGTGGGGTCATCGCTTTGCTGAATCACGTCAAAGCGGGTGATGCCCGGCTCCTGCACGCTGTTGCGCGCGTTTTCAATGGTGGCGGCCTTGAATGCCTCCAGATGTTCGGGTTTTACCTGAATAAAAACGTGAACAATGTGCATAATAGTTCCTTTCAGAGTACAGAATCCAGACGCCAGAGTCCAGATGTCAGGGTACAGGTGGACGGTCCCGGCCTGAGTTGTGCAACGCGGGTGAAATGGGAGGCTCAGGTGGAATTGTTTCCATTCGCCGTTCGCCATTCGCAAATGCGCCAACCCCTGATTCCTGATTTATCCTTTGTCTGTACCGTGCAACAGTGCCAGCGACATCACCGCGGCCCAGGCCAGCACCTTGAATTGCCCGCCGGCCAGCGCAGCTTCCACCTCGGCGCGAGACAGGTGCAGGAGTTCCTGCTCCTCCAAATCATCGGCGTTGGGGTGGGCCACGGGCTGCGCGCCGGTTGCCAGGTACAAATAAGCCACCCCCGCCCCGCGATTGCCGTCAACCGTGTAGCGCCCCAGCGATGTCCAGTGCGGGGCCTGGTAGCCGGTTTCTTCCAGCAGTTCGCGCTGTGCCGCCGGCAGCGGGTCTTCGCCCGGTTCGATGTAGCCGCCCACCGGCGCCAGCGAGGTTCCCGCAACGCCGTACTTGGTTTGCCGGAAGCAAAGAAATTCGCCCGCCTCGGTGATGGCGGCTACGTTGATGTAATCCGGCGTGACCACCCACGTCCAGTTGGGAATGACCCGACCATCCGGCAGAGCCACCGCGTGTTCCTCAACCTTGAGGAATTTGTCAACATCCAGAATGGTTTTTTTGGACAGGGTTTGCCACGGTTTCATCGGCTTTGCGGGTGCGGACATCAGCGTTCCAGCGAGTCTTGCCCAAAGGCCGTGACCCAGCCGGCCATGCCGCCGTTCAAACTGGCAATCCGGCCGGCGTCCCAGCCGTTTTGAATAAGAAACGCGGACGCGTCGAGGCTGGTGTTGCCGTGCCAGCACTGAAACACGATGTCGGCGTCTTTGGGCAGTTCGTTCATCCGCGCCGGGATTTCCTGAATGAACATATGCAGCGCGCCCGGAATGTGCCCGGACTGGTATTCCCAACCCTGCCGCATATCTACCACAATGGGCGCGCTGCCGTTATCGAGCCGTTCTTTCAACTCATGCGGCATAATTTCCTGCACTCGGATGGGTTCCGGTTCCGGCGCGGGTGGTGGTGGTGGCGGCGCGGGTTCTGCTTGCGGCGCGGGTTTATCGGCTTTGCCAAACAATTTGTTTAAAATGCTCAATGTTTTGTCCCCCCAAACAGTGAAAACATGAAATATGGAGTAGGGAGCAAGGAGTAAGGATTATTCCACACGTCCTGCTTCCCGTTCCCGGCCAAGTTTGCCGGATGAAATTTGCGTGAGTTGTTAAAACGCCGCGTTGATGTATCCCCCATCCACCGGGAGGGAGACGCCGTTGATGTAAGCGGCCTGCTCCGAGGCCAGAAAAGCCACGGTGGCCCCAAATTCGTGAGGCTGCCCCACCCGGCCCACCGGCACCGGCTGGCCCAACCCGGCGATGATATCGGCGGGGGTTTTGCCGCTGTCGGCGGCGCGGGCCTCGGCCAACTGCTGGATGCGGTCGGTGTGGGTGTAGCCGGGCAGCACGTTGTTCACGGTGATGCCGTCGCGGGCTACCTGGTTGGCCAGCGTTTTGGCCAGCCCGTGCACGGCGGCGCGGATAGCGTTGGACAGCACCAGATTGTCAACCGGCTGTTTGACGGAGATGCTGGTCACGTTGATGATGCGCCCCCAACCGGCTTGCTGCATGTGGGGCAGCGCGGCACGAATGAGGCGTACGGTACTCATAAGCGTCAGGTTCACCGCCGATTCCCACGCCGCGTCGTCAAAATCAGGAAAGTAGCCGGGCGGCGGTCCGCCGGCGTTGGTCACCAAAATGTGCAGGCCGCCAAAATGTTCCACGGTGCGGGCCACCACGTTGGCGATGTCGGCAGGGTTGGTCATGTCGGCCGGAACGGCCAGCACGTCCGCGCCGGCGGCGGCCATTTCGGCGCGGGTTTTTTCCAGCGCGTCCGCGTTACGGGCGCAAATGGTCACGCGAGCGCCTTCAGCAGCAATGGCTTCGGCGCTGGCCCGGCCCAGTCCCTTTGATGAGGCGGCTACCAGCGCAATTTTGTTTTTTAATCCCAGGTCCATTGAATTCTCCTCGTGTAAGATAAGGATAAAGGCGAAAGGATGAAGGGGAAAAAAGCTCCCTTGAAAACAGGCGATTCAGCGAATGGCGAATGGCGATTCAGCGAATGGCAAACTATGCCTTGTCTCCCCACCTCCCCTGCTCTCCATCTTTCTTTGCCACTTGCCACCTGCGGAATTCTCATTCAGGGTTGCCAAGCCGCAGGCCGGGTACGTCTTCTGCGGGTTTAGCTGCCCACGTATTTGGCGTACAGGCCGCGGGCCACGCTTTCATCCTGCGTACCTTTGATGATGGCGCGGGCGTCGGCAAACAGGGTGATGTCAAATTCATCCACCAGAAAACGCAGTAGATAATTGTTGGCGGCGGTTACGGTGGCGACCGCACCCAGCCGGGCCGCCAGTTGTTCCAGCGGAAGTGTGCCGCTGCCCGGCACGCGGATTTGCACGGCGTTGCGCCCGCACAGGCTCACCGTTTCTGCGCCGCGTTCCTGGTTGAGAAACTCAAAATTGCGCTGCCCGCAGGCGGGACAATCCTCGCGCGGGCCGCCGTGCCCAAATTGTTCAAAACTGTTGTACCACAAATCCATGTGGATGATGCCCTGGTTCACATCGCCCTGTCCAACAATCAGTTTGATGGCTTCTGCCGCGCTGACGCTGGCCAGCGCGCTGACAACCGGCCCAATTACGCCGGCGGTGTCGCAGGTGGCGGTACTGCCGGCAGGCGGAATATCGTTGTACAGGCAGCGCAGGCAGGCGGTTTTGCCGGGGATGATGGTCTGGCTCATGCCGTAACTGGAGACTGCGCCGGTGTAAATCCAGGGGATGCCGTGTTTAACGCAGGCGTCGTTGAGAATGTAGCGGGTTTCAAAGTTGTCTGTGCCGTCCATCACCAGCGTCATCCCGGCGATGAGGGTTTCGATGTTTTCGGCGTTGACATCCGTAACCAGCCCGCGCACCGTAATGTCTGAATTGATGGCCCGTAATTTGCGCTCGGCGGCGGCAGCTTTGGGCAGGTTTTCGGCCAAATCCTGCTCGTCAAACAGAAGCTGGCGCTGCAAATTGTTCAGTTCGATGAAATCGCGGTCTACAATGGTCAAATGCCCCACGCCGGCCCGGGCCAGATGGTTGGCAATGACGGTTCCGTTGGCTCCGCAGCCGACCACCAGCACGCGGGCAGCCAGCAGTTTTCGCTGGCCCTCCTGCCCAATGCCGGGGAAGATGGTCTGCCGGGCGTAGCGCGAAAGGTTGGCTTGGGTCATTCTGTGTCCTTTAATTCATTTTCATCCAAAATTTCCAGCGATACCTGCTCAAAGCGGCGCGGGCCGCTGCGCGCCAGCCGCCAGATGTTGGTGTTGAGCGGCCGGCCTTCGTGAACGGAGGTGATCAGGTAGAACACCTCGTCCCAGGCGCTGTCCATATCGGTTTGGCTGGGGATGGGCGGCCAGTCCGGGTGGGAGTGGTAAATGCCGATGATGTCCAGTTCGGCGTCGTCGGCGGCAAACTGGGCCTGGGCAAACTCTTCCGGGGCAATCACAAAGCGGTCGGTGCGCTCGGTGTTCTGGTTGGCGGCCCGCCGAACCCGGCGCACCTGCCCGCCTGCTTCAAAATGGCCCAGCAGAAAGCCGCAACATTCGTGCGGGTAGCTTTCTTTGGCGTGGGCGTAAATTTCCTTGAGTTGCGCGTCGGTGATTTTCACTGGATTTACCTGCGTCTCCGGCGGGGTTTTTGGGGCATGTTGCGGCTGGGCAATCCCCGGTAGCTGGGCGCCAGAATTTCAAACGGCGTACAGCGTCCCACATCCAGAATGAGCGATTTGAGGCGCGGTTTTAAATCAATGTCTTTGGCCATGGTGATGATGGTGGGCAGGCGGGCGTTGTAGCGGTAGTTGAACAACTGGTACAGCTTTTCTTCGGCCCAGGGGGTGGCGCTTTCTGTGCCCAGGTCATCCAGCACCAACAACGGTGATTTGCGAACCTCGTCAAAGCGTTTGTCGTACGAGGTGAGGCTGTTGGGGCCGTAGGTGCTGCGCAGGTGGTCCAGCAAATCCGGCACCACCACAAACAGGGCCGGCTCGCCGGAACGAACGCGCTCGTTGGCTACGGCAGCCGCCAGGTGAGTTTTGCCGCAGCCGTAGGTGCCAAAAAAGACAATCCAGTCCTGCGGGTTATCGGCAAAACCGCGAGCAAAATTAAAGGCGCGCCGCAGGTTTTCGGCTTTCTCGCGGTCCAGTTCGTGCTGGCGCATGTCAAAGGTGTCAAAGGTTTGGTCGGCGTGCAGGGTCAGGCTGGACAGTTCGCTGATGCCCTGAGCCACGCCGCTTTGGCGGAAGTCCGGCGCCAGAATGGTCATTATCCGCGACAGGTCCGGGTCAATGATGCGTGACCGGATGCGGATGTCAATTTCTTCCAGTTCGTAATTGGTGGTGACCACGGTGGGAAGCTGGGCGTTGTAGCGGTAATTGAACAACTGGAACAGTTTTTCCTGCGCCCACGGGGTGGCGCTGTGCGCCCCCAAATCATCCAGCACCAGCAGAGATGCGGTGCGGATGTCCTCAAATCGCTGATCGTAGGTGACGGTGCTGTAAGGGCTGTAAGTGCTGCGCAGGTGGTCCAGCAGATCCGGCACCACCACAAATAGCGCGGGCCGCCCCCGTTCGATGGCCCGGTTGGCAATGGCCGCCGCCAGATGGGTTTTTCCGCAGCCGTAGCCACCCAGCAACACCAGCCACCCTTTTGGGTTGTCTGCAAATTCCTGCGCTGTCTGAAAGGCAAAGCGCAGGTTGCGGCGTCGTTCTTCGGTCAGGCCGATTCCGTCCGGCACAAATGCCTCAAATGTAAAGCGGGTCATCAGCTTCATGTTGCTGATTTTGATGAGCTTGTCCAGCCGTTTGGTTTCGTCTTCTTCCAGCTGGCAGCGGCACTTGACAAGTTTGCCAAAATTGGGATGCCCCACCGGCACATCTTGCCGCAAGTAGCCGGTGCCGCCGCAAATGGGGCACAGGTACTCGGTGCTGTCCGGTTGCGCAGCAACGCCATTGTCCGGCAGCGGCACGTCAGGTTCGGGTGCGGCTTCTGGCGGTGGGTTGAGAATTTCGTTGAGTGGCTTCATTGGATTGCAAACTTTAAATTAACGCTGAATAAGCGCCTGTTCTTCATCGGTGAACCAGCTTTTGCCCGCGCCGGAATCCGGCTGATTTTTGCCCACATCTTCCCGTCCTGAGGTGGCAAATCGCTCCAGCACGGCGCGGATGTAACTCCATTTGCGCACGTTGTTTTCTACCGCAATTTTAAAGGCGTCTTCAATCCATTCCGGCGGGTAGGTGGCTTCGGCATCTTTCAATTCATCGGCCAGAATAGGCGAAATGAGGCCGATGTTGTCTTCGTATAGTTTGAAAATATTGGGGCGCTGGCTGGGCGGCGCCACTTCAAGCCCGCTGACCGCCACCACACCCAGTTCGCCTTGCTGGATTTTGGCGTGCGCCTGCCGCCCGCGCTCGCTGTTGAGAAAGTACAGGTCGTGCAGCTGGCCCTCGTCGGTTTCAATTTGCGCGTGCAGCAGTGTACCGCGGGCCACAGCACGATCCAACCCCTGGGTTACGGCCTGGTTCACGTCATCGGCAATGAGCGACAGACTGTGAACCAGCGTCTCGTCGGCAAGCAGCTCGTTTTTTGAGATGGCCTGCCGCGTTTGGCGGTAGTGTACCCAAAAAAAATGGAGCGTCACTTTGAGTTCGGCCAGACTGTCAATTTGCGGCAGCAACCGGGCAAAAAACAGGTCCGGCACGGATGTAAAGCGTAATTCGCCTGCGGGAAATCCTTTGAACGAGGTCAATTATCAATTACCAATGAACAATTACGAATAACGAATGACCAGTGACCAATGACAAAAAAACAAACTTAATAATCCAGCGGTTGGGTGTGAACTTCCAAATCTACAAACTGGGCCAGATGTTTTTTGAAGTAGACCGAAAAGACGCCGGTTGGCCCGGAACGGTGTTTGGCAACAATAATTTCGGCAATGTTGGGGATTTCGGTGTCGGGGTTGTACACGTCGTCGCGGTAGATGAACAGCACAACGTCGGCATCCTGCTCAATCGAGCCGGATTCGCGCAAGTCGCTGAGCATGGGCCGCTTGTCGTGCCGGCTTTCTACCTGCCGCGATAGCTGGCTGAGTGCCAGAATGGGTACGTTCAATTCGCGGGCCAGCCCTTTCAGCGAGCGCGAAATGAAGCTGATTTCCTGCTGGCGGTTTTCGTTGCGGGTTCCACCGCGCATCAACTGCATGTAATCCACAATCAGCAAATCCAGGCCGTGCTCGGCGTGCAGGCGGCGGGCTTTGGTGCGCAACTCGAGTACAGAAATGGCCGGTGTGTCGTCAATGAAAATCATGGTTTCTGACAGCAGGCGGATGGCCTGGTAAAAAGTAGTCCATTCATCGGCCTTAATGTTGCCCAGCCGCAGCCGCTGGCTGTCAATACCGGTTTCTGCTGAAACCAGCCGTTGCACCAGTTGCTCATCGCTCATTTCAAGACTGAACAGCGCCACCCGCTTTTGCCAGCGCCGCGCCGATTGCAGAGCAATGCTCAGTGCCAGGCTGGTTTTGCCCATGCCGGGCCGTCCGGCCATCACAATCATATCGCTGCGCTGAAGACCGCCCAGCAGTTTGTCCAGATCAGCCAGCCCGGTGGGAATACCGATGATTTCGCCCTGGTGTTGCTGCAAATATTCAATCCGGTCGTAGTACTGGTCCAGCACCTGCCGGATGGGGCGCAGGTCGCGGTCTACGCGCCGTTCAGAAATGCCAAAAATAATCTCTTCGGCGCGGTCAATGACGGTTTCGGCGTCTTCGTCATCCTGGTAGGCCAGTTGGGCAATTTGCCCGGCGGCGTCAATGAGCCGGCGCAGCACGGCGGTGCGCTCGATGATGCGGGCGTAGTATTCAACGTGAATGGAGCTGGGGGTGGCGTTGATGAGGCCGGTCAGGTAGGCTGCACCGCCCACATCTTCAAGCTGGTTGCGGCGGGCCAGTTCGTCAGACAGGGTAACCAGGTCGGCGGGCTGGCGGCGCTCGTGCAGTTCCAGAATGGCATCGTACACCCAGCCGTGGCGCTCCACGTAAAAATCGGCGGCGCGCAAAAAGGTAGAAATGTGAATGATGGCATCCGGGTCAATCAACAACGAACCGAGGACTGCCTCTTCGGCTTCTACATTGTGCGGTTGAAGTTTGTCTGGTACGGTACTGCCCGTGCCGTTGTTTGCCATGATTTCCTGCCCGGAACAAGTGTTCTAAAATAGAAATATAACACGCGCGCGGGGTTCCGTCAAAAATATTTTTGAACGAACCGTCCGCGCACGTAATCGGGACTGAGTCCAAATGTTGGTTTTCTGCAAACAGAGGTTATCTGACGGTGACTCGCCCGGCGGAGTTGGCCCGGACGTGGAATTGTTGCCAATTTTGCCGGGACGTGGTTTAATTTTTCCCCAAATCATCAATGTCAAGTTCATTGATGAAATCACGGAAAGCCGACAATTGCTGTTCTTCTTCGGCCGAGATGGGGCCGGAGTCATCTGATTCAAGCTCATCCAGGCCGGTTTCCGGCACAATCGAGGCTTCGGCCATGACCGGCTCGGCCACAAACAGCGGTGCGTTCACCCGAACCGCCAACGCAATGGCATCGCTGGGGCGGGCGTCAATTTCTACGCTTTTGCCGTTAATATCCATCACAATATTGGCGTAGAATGTTTCGTTTTTTAATTCTGTGACAATCACATGCGATATTTTGGCGCCCATCTGGTCAATCACACTTTTGAGCAGATCGTGGGTGAGCGGACGCGCTACCTGCACCCCCTGCAATTGCAGGGTAATCGCATCGGCTTCAAACGGCCCAATCCAGATGGGGAGGTACCGATCTGAATCCGTTTCTTTGAGGACCACAACCCGATGTTGGGACATGAGGCTAACTCGGATGCTATCAATTTTGACTTCGATCATGGGTTTCCTCCTCCGTTAGTTCACGGATTGACGGTTGGATTATACCACATCAATTACCCGCGTACAAGATTTATTTTGGCCGGATAGTTTGGATTAAAATTAATGCAACATCGAATTTTCTGCGCGCTTTTCATTATTTTTTTGGCAGGCTGCGCGGCTGCGCAGTCCACCAACCCGGAACAGGCTCGTGAATTGATGCTATCTGCGTGGCAGGCCAACCAGCACGCCGTTTGGGAACTGGATTGGCCCAATGCGCCCGCCGGCGGCCCGGTGACGTTTGAGGTGTGGCAGGCCAGGCCGCGCTACCGGCTGGAAATTCTGGAATCTCCCGCACCCGCGCTGATGGGTGAAATGCTGGTGTTTGATGGACAGCGGGCGCACCGGGCCAACCGCCTGTCTGCGCAGGGAGAGACGACTCTGCCTGCGCCGCAGTTATCGCCGGTTACCGGGGCGCGGGCGCTGGTGGATGGGCTGTTGCAGCAGAATGCGGCTGCGGCGGAAGAATCGCGGGCTACGGTGCGCGGCCAGTCGGCCCAAAAAATAACCCTGCAATTTGCAGACGGCAGCCGGTTGGCAATGTGGATACTGCCCGCAACCGGCCTGCCATTGAAAATTGAGTTTGCTGCCGGCAGCCAGCGCGGCACGCTCACCGCCCGCCATGTGGAGCCGCTGAACCACCCTCCGGCTGAGTTGTTTGAATTTGCGGCGCAGTAGCGCCGCCTTTGCTCCCGGCTCTCAAGCACGTTATAATAGCCACTCCTGTGAAAATACGGTATAGCCAGTAGACGGAGGCAGGTGATGTGCAAATGTGCGCCCCTGCAACCCTGCTACTTGCAACCTGCCGCCTGCCGGATTTTCATTCTTTGGTGTTGTCCCGCAGGAATTATTTGACTG
>RFJF01000797.1 GCA_003695455.1 Chloroflexota bacterium | reverse complement strand
CTGCTGGTTGCCGTGGCCGGATTTTTTGTGTACCGTTTTTTTCAGCAGGGCAGCAGCGCCTACTATTTAACCGGCGCCGTCATTTTTGCCGCCGCCGGTCTGTTGGGGTTAATTGGCGTGTTGGCGGCAAAGTGGCAAAATGTGGTGCTCAATTTAGGCATCAGCCTGTTTTTTCTGGATTTTGTGTTTGCTGAAATTGAGTGGGATAAATTTGCGCAGGCGCTACTTGAAGCCAACTACTGGTGGATGATTCCCTCAACGCTGGCTATTTTTGTGCATCTTTATTTCCGCACATTGCGCTGGCAGTGGCTGCTCAAACCGATTGGCGACGTGACATTTTGGCCGGCCTTCCGGGCGCTGGTCATTGGTATTACGGGGAATGTGGTGCTGCCCGCCCGTGCCGGAGAGTTTATCCGCGCCTACGTGATTGGCCGTTCAACCGGTGTCAGCAAAACCGGCGCGTTTGCCACGCTGGTTGTTGAGCGTATTTTTGACGGCTTAACGGTGCTGCTGGTGCTGCTGGGGGTTATTATTTTTGGCGTGCGCAACGCCGATTTACAGCGGGCCGGCATTTTGGGGGCAGTCTTTTATTTGGGGGCGCTGGCGGCCTTGTTTGTTTTTATGTCCAAACGTCACTGGGCCGATTGGCTCATTCACAAGCTGCTGCCCCAAAAACTGGCCGATACCGCCCTGGGCGTTCTGGACGGATTTACCAGCGGGCTGGCCGTTCTCAAAAGCCCCAAAAATCTGGGTATGGTGTTGCTGTGGAACGTGTTTACCTGGGTGGCTATTCCTGTGTCATTTTATTTTGCGCTGCTGGCGTTTGATTTTGGCTCGCCGGTGCCGTGGATGGCGGCTATTTTAATGTTGCCCGCCATGGCGCTGGCGCTGACCATTCCCGGCGCGCCCGCCGGGGTGGGGCTGGTGCAGTTTGCCGTCAAACTCACGCTCGATACCTCGTTTGCGGGGCTGCCGCTGGCCGCCGATTTTGGTGAAAAAGTGGCGGCGGCCAGTATTCTGATTCACATTTCGCAATTTGCGCCGGAGGTGGTAGCCGGCGTTGTAAGCTTTATGGTTGAGGGCCTCTCTACCAGCGACATCAAAGCGGGCCAGCAATTTACCCCCGAGGAACAGCCGGCCGGGTAACGTCAGTCATCAAATCGCTGCCAATCGCCCTGGGCAAACAAAACGTACACCTCATTGCTGAGCGGGCTGTAAATCATCACCCCGCCCTGAAAAAATTGAACCTCGGCAAAGGGCGGCGTGCCGCCGGAACCACGCTCGCTCTGAATGGGGTACCCCAGGCGGGTAATCAGTTCCGGGTGGTTGCACCAAACCTTGCCAAATCCTCTGATGGGGCCGCCATTTTGCGCTTCCGGACACGATATTTCGGCGCTGTTTTGGTCCCACGTATCGGGGTACAGGTTTGAGGTAGCCCCGCTGCGCAAATCTTCTGCCGGCGAATCGATGACCCAAATGTAGTCCGGATTGTCCGGGTTATCCCACCAAAACATCACCCCG
>RFJF01000796.1 GCA_003695455.1 Chloroflexota bacterium | reverse complement strand
GCGCCACAGGTTGTGCCGCTCGGCCGGAGTGAAATGCTCGTTGAGCACGCCGGGCAGGGCGTGTTCGGTTTCCGGGGCGTTTTGGCTGAGGGCATCGTTGATGGCGCGGGTTAGAATAGCCTGGGTAATGGATACCGGCGTGGATTCATCCTCCGGCAGATATTTGAGAATCATCTGCAAAAAGAAAGGATGCCCCCACGTGTAGCCAAATAAAAACCGAATGGCGTCGTCCCGAAAGGTGCGTTCCGGCAGGTACAGGCGGCACATTGCAGCCACATCGTTCTGCGTGAGCGGGGCCAGCGATGTGCCGCGCTGGATGGGGTCCGGAGTGAATCCAAAATCCGGGTTAATGGGGTGCCACGGCTCGGTGCGGCGGGTTTTTCCGGTCAGGGTGATGAACAGACTGGCCGGCGCAATATTTTGCAGCCAGTCCAGAAATTTCAGCCCGTTGGCGTACAATTCATCATCCTGGGCGTTGCAAAACATCACATCCAGTTCATCAATGCAGATAACCTGCTGATTGTGCAAGCGGGGCAGGCAAATGCGTTTGAGCTTGTCCAGAGATACCGGGGCGGGCTGCTCATCCGGCGGGAGGAGTACGTTTTGCACCTTTTGGCTGAACTCGGCCCAGTTGCGGGCGTGGTCAACATCCAGAAATTGAAACCCCTCTTTGGCGTACAGGGTTTTGGTAACCGCCAGCAACGATGTTTTGCCTACCCGCCGTTCGCCCATCACCACCACGGTTCGTCCGGTGCGGTTGAGCAGGCGGTCCTTGATTTTGCTCATTTCGCGGGTGCGGCCAATTAAACATGGGCCAAGTTTGATGGCCTCTGAGGTGGGAATACAGGCCAACCGGGTGGGGGCTGAAGGCTGTTGGTGAGAATCTGCGCTGAACAGCCACGGGTTGGCCTGCGCGGTGGCGCCAAATCGCCAATCAATGCCGATGCTGTTCAGCAGTTGTTCCAGGTGCAGAGCGCCGTAGTACAGCACAAATGTCTGCTCCAGCGGCCCCAGTGTGTGCTTGCGTAAAAAATTCATGGCCGCAGCCACCCCCGCAATGTGGTACGAGCGCCACAGATCGCGGGCCATGCCGGCGGCAAAATCACGCATGGCGGCAAGAATCCGGTCGCGGGCCTGCCGGATGGGCGCTGAACGTTCGATGGCGTACAGGGCCAGCGTAAAATTCCGCTGAATATTTACCCGGAATCCGGTGGCGCGCCGGGCAGTCTGGCTCCATTCCTGCCACAAACGCAATTTGTCTTGCCGGGTCATGGTTGCCGGGTGAACATCTTCCATAAAAATGGTCAGCAGAATATTCAGCTCAAGATACACGTGGTCAAAAAATATCAGTTTATTCCGGCCCAGCGTGGCCCAGTCAATCACATAAAGCGTTTGTGAAGACAGGTCGCAAATCAGGTTGCGGCTGTGTAAATCTCCGTGACAAATGCCAAACGGCCAAACGTGAATGGTATCTTGCTCCGTTTGCCACATGGCCGGGTTGTAAACGTAGGCAATGGGGTTGGGATGGGTTTGGTCGCGGAAAATGATGCGCGGCGAATCGAACTGGTCCGTCGCGGTAAACAGGTAACCCGGCTGGTCAAGGTGAGTGGTTCGATATTTTGTGTGCAGGCGGTCCCGGATAGAAGAGATAGGAGCGCCGTGGGCATCAACGCCCTGAATGCGGTCTTTGCCCTGCCAGTTGATAGTTTGTGCCAGCAAATCATAAATTTTACCCGCCGGCTGGTGTTTTGCGGCGGGCGGCAGGTCGTACCAATCGGCGCTGCCTAAAAAGGCATTAGCCAACGTTTGCAGGTAGGGCGATGGTTCGGTGTTGGCGTGGTTTTGTTTGAGCAGCAGCGCTTGCAGGGTAAATATTTGGGTGTGTTCGTCGCCGGCAAGTTCATACAAAATGGCGCACTGCTGCTTGTTGTCTGAAAACGCGGTTTCAATGATGTGTGGAATTTTGCAGGGAAACGGGCCGGTGTCCGGCAATGATTCCAGATGAAGGCGTGCCTGCCGGTTGTGTTCAATTTCCAGCGGGCGGGTGTGGTCGGCGTTTATCAATTTGATGACCGCCAACCCCCGCGGCGGCGATGTGATGTGAACGGTGAAAACAACCACGTCTGGGTCATCGGTGCGGATTCCCTGAATGGGGTTGATGATACGAGCCTTTACGTCGGGGGGCAACAATCTTTCAAGGGCCTGTTTTTGAGACGCGGAAAAATTGAATCGCTCAAGGTTTGTGATGTGCATACTGTATCTCTTGTGTGCAAATACGCCGGCAATGTGGGGTGAAAAGGAATCGGCCACAAAAAAACGGCCCTGACAACACCAATCCAGACTTTGTGTGTTAAGGCCGCAATAAAGGTGAGCAACGTTCAACCGCTTCCGGGTTGCACGCAACTTGCCTCAATTATCTGTGAAAATTGTATCACATTTAAAATGTGGTTGTCAATGGGTTAAAGGCTACTTTTGGTCTACTCTGTTTACGCGGCAGGCTGGGGGTGGGCCGTGGGGTCTTTGAGTGGCAGCATAACCCCGATAAACGTGCCGGCAATCATCACCAGCCACAGGTTTTGCGGAAAGAGGAAAATGAGCAGCAGAATCACGGCCAACGGCTTGCGCATCACCGCGCCGAGCATGGCGCCCATCACCGCGGCGATGCTGACCATCGGGTGGGCTACCGGCGCCAGCAGGCTGACAGCCGTGCCCAGCGCGGTGGCTGACATCATAATTGGGAAGAACTGCCCGCCTTTGTAGCCGGTAGCCAGACACAGCGGCGTGGCGATCATTTTTGCCAGCGCGGTCAGCAGCAAAAAGAGAATGCCCATCTGCGCGCCTTCATCAACAATGGTCTGGATTCCGTGTTGTCCGGAAAACTGGACCAGCGGGAAGAAACTGGCCAGCAGCCCCAACCCCAGCCCGCCGATGACGCCGCGCAGAATTTTTTGGTTGAACAGCGGGGCCATCAGTGCGCGCAGATAATGTTCAAGGTTCAGGTACACCCAGCCTGCCAGCCCGCCGAGCACCGCCAGCACCGCGCCGATGAGGATATCGCCGGCCATCTGGCGCGGATCCGGCTGGTAGGGAAACCAGTCAAAATCAAACAGGCCGCCGGGTGAAATCCAGATAAACGTCATCAGCCCGGCCAGCCCGGCCAACGTGCCCGCAATGAACATCCAGCCGGCGGGCAGTTCGGCGTCATCCGGCGTTTCCACGGGCAGAGCCGCCCCGCCCAGCGGCGAGCGGAAAAACGCGCCCAGCGCGCCGCTCATACTGAAGTAGGACATCATTTGCGCTTCCCGGCCGCTGGCCTTGATAAACCGGGCCGCCAGACTGCCCAGCCCGCCGGCCAGCCCCACCAGTGCGGCTTCCGGCCCCAGACTGGCGGCAAATCCCAGCGAAACCAGCGCCGTAACCACCCCCTGCCAGACGTGCGTTTCATCAAACCGGCCGTGCGCCCGAAAATCCTCCAGCGCTTCTTTCAATTCCATGGGATATTCGCCAAAAAAGTGAATACAGATGCCCACCAGCAGCCCGCCAATCACGCTGACAATCAGCGTAAAAAAGGGTAGCGAGCCAAACCCCGGCAGCAGGTGCGGCACTTCTTCCCAAATGAAATGTTCCAGCCAGTGCAGAACTTCCAGAAACAGGGCCGTTGCCCCGCCAACAATTGCGCCCAAAATTACGGCGTACAGCAGCAACTTGTAAAAACCGCGATTCTGCAGTGATGTCCGGTCAATTTTAAATTTGGCGGTGCTTGTCATGGCTGGCCTCTGGAGAAAATGTTGGCTCTAATGTAACACGTCCCGCCAAAAATCACAAAGTTACCAGCGTTCAACCTCTGCCGGTAGGGGTTGGGCGGGCGCTGTGAAAATTTGATTCTTGCCGGTTCGGCGGGTAAACTCCAAAAAAGCCGGGGGAAATGTTAGCATCCCCGGTGGGAACATTTGAAAATGACCGATGTTTCAACTGAAACCCCATCGCTGCAACAGCAGAACCGCGAGTTGTTCATCCTCCACAAAATTGCCGAGGCGCTCAACCGCGAAACAAACCTGAGCCAGGCCTTGCACACCACGCTGGCGCAGGTGGCAGAGCTGTTCAACCTGCACACCGGCTGGGTCTACCTGCAAGATGATGGCAGCGAGCAATTTTATTTGGGCGCGGCGCAAAATCTGCCGCCTGCGCTGGCGCAAAATCACTGCGCGCTGATGGATGGTAACTGCACCTGCCTCAATTCCTACCTCGCCGGCGGGTTGGACAACCGCGACCGGGTGAACGTCATCACCTGCAGCCGGCTGGAGGGATTGGTCAGCGGCACAGACGGCCTGCGCGTTCACGCCAGCATCCCCCTGCAGGCGCACGGCAAGCCGCTGGGCGTACTCAACGTGGCCAGCGAGCAGGCCCAGTGGTGGGAAACCTCGGCCGATTTGCTCAGCCTGCTGCACACGGTGGGCGATATGCTCAGCATTGCCGTTGAGCGGGCGCGCCTGTTTGACCAGCGCGCCGAGCTGGGCGCAACCCGCGAGCGCAACCGGCTGGCCCGCGAAATTCACGACACGCTGGCTCAGGGATTGACCGGCATTGCCCTGCAACTGGAATCGGTGGATGCCCTGCTGGAATCCGGCGCCGGGCCGGAACGTATCCGGCCCGTGGTTCAGCGCGCGCTGGACGTGACCCGCGTCAATCTGGACGAGGCGCGGCGTTCGGTGCTGGATTTGCGGGCCGCGCCGCTGGCCGGGCGCACCCTTGCCGAAGCGCTGGCCGCGCTGGCCGCCGAATTTGACGCCGCCCAATCGCCGGCGGTGGAATTTTCCGCCAGCGGCGGCAATCGCCCGCTGCCGGTGCGGCTGGAGGTGGGGCTGTACCGGATGGCGCAGGAGGCGCTGGCCAACGTTGCCCGCCACGCCGGCGCCTCGCAGGTGACGGTTGATTTGCGGGTCACGCCGGCGCAGGCGCGGCTGCGGGTGCAAGACAACGGCCGGGGTTTTGACCCGGACCACGTGCCGCCCGGCCGGTTCGGGCTGATTGGCCTGCGCGAACGGGCAAAACTGCTCGGCGGCGCGCTCACATTGGAAAGTAGCCCCGGCGTCGGGAGCCGAATTGAGGTGACAGTGCCGCTGAGTACCGGGGAGGCCGCGCCGTGATTCGTATTTTGCTGGCCGATGACCACCCGGTTGTGCGCGACGGGCTGGTTGCAATTCTGTCTACCCAGCCCGATTTTGACGTGGTGGCCGAGGCCGCCACCGGGCGCGAGGCCGTGTCGCTGGCGGCGGAGTTGCAGCCCGATGTGTTGCTGCTTGATTTGGAAATGCCGGACATGGACGGCGTGGCCGCGCTCCGACAGTTGCGCGATTCCGGGGTAGCGGTGCGGGCCATTGTTTTCACCGCGTTTGACACCGACGAGCGGATTCTGGAAGCGGTGCGGGCCGGCGCGCAGGGCTTCCTGCTCAAAGGCGCGCCGCGCGGCGAACTGTTCCGCGCCATTCGCGTGGTGAGCCAGGGCGGGTCGCTGCTGGAGCCGGTGGTGGCATCCAAATTGCTGCGACAGGTCAGCGGGCAGGGGAGTGCCGCGCCGCCCGTGGAAAAGCTGACCCCGCGTGAAACCGAAGTGCTGCATCTGCTGGCGCGCGGCCTGCCCAACAAAGAAATCGCCGCCGAGCTGTCAATCAGCCGGCGCACCGTCAAATTTCACGTCAGCGCCATTTTGGGCAAGCTGGGCGCGTCCAATCGCACCGAGGCCGTGGCGCTGGCCGCCCGGCACGGCTGGATTGATATGTAGAATCCGGCCAAAAAATCACCGTACTGGCCCAAAGGACAGGTTCCTGC
>RFJF01000795.1 GCA_003695455.1 Chloroflexota bacterium | reverse complement strand
CTGCCGTTGTCAGAAATGAGCGTGTGGCCGGTGTCGTCGCGGTTCGAAATCCAGATGCCGGTTTTGCCGTCTCTTCCAGAGCGATAGACGACCTTCTGGCTGTCGGGTGACCAGTCGCCCTGTTCGCCCAGCAGTTCAAATTTAAATTGCTGGTTGTCGCTGGTTCCCAAAAAGTAAATACGGTAACTACCGCTGGGTTTGGCGTCAAAGGCCACCATTTGCCCATCGGGCGATACGTTGGCCCAGCGGGCGGTGCCAAATTTCCAGTCAAGTCCCTGGAACAGTTGCACCTGCTCGATGGTAGTGGGCACGGGATCAACATCAATGGCGATGATTCCGTTGCTCACGCCGTCGAACACAAACTCGCGGCCATCTTGCAGAGTTTGGCGGTCAATGCCTTCTTCGCCGTAAAAGAAGATGGTTTTGCCATCGGGCGCCCATGAGGGGCCGGCGGCGCGGCCCAGCAAATACTGCTCGCTGCTGCCGTTGGTATCGCCAATGAAGAGCAGGTGCTTGCCGCCGTCCCACTTGGTGTAGGCCAGTTTGTAGGTTCTGGAAACGGGCCGTGGCGTTGCCGTGGCGGTGGGGGTGGCGGTTGGCTCTTTGGTTGCCTCTGTGGTAGGGGTTGAGCCGGCATCGGCGGTGCTGCCCAAGCCGGAATCGCCACCGGTACCAGCCATTGCCGAAGCTTCTGCACCAATAGTGAACGAATCTTTGGCCAGAAGTTCGCCCTCAACGTACAGTTCCAGCGTCCACTCGCCCGCAGCCAGTGGTTCGCCGCCGGCGTTGTTGATAAAGTAGTCAAACACGCCCTCTTCGCCACCAGACCACAACTCCTCACCCCGAAGCATTTCATTGCCGTCCAAAAACCAGACGCGCTCCCATGTCAAATCCGGCGAGAAGCCGCTGTAGTCAAAAATGGCGTGAATTTCTGAAACATCGCCCTCAAACGATGTTCCGGGGTCAATCGGTTCGTAATCTTCCGTGGCGCCCAGCGCAAAGGTGATGCCCTTGATTTGGGGATTGGCCGGGGGCTTCTCCTCCGCAGCCGCGCCGCCGGCGGAATCTCCGGAGTCTGCATCGCCGCCTGCATTGGCCGCTTCCGGCGTGTCAGTAGGTTTGGGAAGCGGCGTATCGGTGGGAACGGGTTCCGGTGACGGCGTATTGGTGGGTGCGGGGGTGTCGGTGGGTGTCAGTCCCCCGGCAATGGTGCCAAGTTGGTCTCCGGCCAGGAGAAATCCGCCGCCCACAAACAAGGCAATGCAAAGTAACAAACCACAACCAATACCACCAAATAAAATTACCGGGTTTCGTTTTGGTTTTTCCGGTTCGCCAGGTTCGTCCGGTTGCGGTGCACCCGGAATGTCTGAAATCCCCGCGCCTGACAAAATGGTTTGATCGTTATCAGCCACATTTGCCTCCAAGGTAAAATTGATAAAATGGTTCTGCACAAATCAGCATATCACCTAGCCATTTGTGAGTCAAGTGAAAAAAGTGTCGATGAGAAAAAAGTAGTGCCTTTATCTTTTTTGCAATTGATGTTATAATTAATTCATGTTATGTCGATTGCTTTTGGCGCCTGAGGGAACATTATGCATGTGACAAAAATATTAAAATCGTTTGGGTTTGCAGTTGTGTTGCCGGCGCTGCTGGCCCTGAGTTTTTCCGCAATTGCGCTCGCCGCCGGGCCGGACTTACAGGGCGCAACCTGCGATTGCTCCGCCGACACGCTGGACTGTCGCAATTTTGGCAGCGCCCGCGAGGCTCAGGCCTGCTTTGATGCCTGCCTCGCTTCGGCGGGGTTTGACGTGCATGATTTGGATGTTGACGGCGACGGGCTGGCCTGCGAAACCACGGCCTACACATCCGGCACATCACCCACACCGGCAGCCGCGCCGCAAAGCGCCCCCACCCTCCCCGAAGCAGTTCCCGGCGCCAACAATAAAATTTTCAACGGCAATTTTGAATTTGGCTTTTATCAGGTTCCGCAACTGGGGTTTGAGGCAGTTGATGTGGGCAACGTGCCAAATTACTGGGGCTGGTACAAGAGCAATACCCACGGCAAAGTGACCATTGAAAATAACCAACGTTTTGGGCTGGTTTGCAAAGATGATGCCGGCATGGCCGAAACAATCAACAATCCCCCCGATGACCCGAATTCGCCGTTTGGGCCGGTGCCGGACGTGGTTTACCAGCGCCCCAACAACGCCCTCTCCCTGCACATGCAATCCACAGATGAGCCGGACATGCGGCTGGGCGTGTACCAGACGGTGGCCGTGGTGCCCGGCCTGGATTATCGTTTTTCAATGAGCGGCACCATTCAGGTGCAGAGCGGCGGCGGCACGTTGCAGCCTGATGACGCTGAGGCCCCAATTGAAGCACAGAATCACACCATCGAGGTGTCGTTTGACCAGAATGGCGGCAACGATTGGAAAGCCATTCCGCTGGAAAAACGGCAGGTGGTAGAGTTCAAAGAGGAAAAGCTGGAATTTAAAATTTCGGAAGACAATGAGGATATTGCTACCGTTCAGGATTTTGAAACGGTGGTACACGCCGAATCAGACCGGATGACAATATTCATTACCGGCTGGCGAAAATGGGCCAACTGGCGCACGGCCATTTTCACCATCGATTGTGTATCGCTGGAACCGG
>RFJF01000083.1 GCA_003695455.1 Chloroflexota bacterium | reverse complement strand
GCGTTACTGCTCAACGGGCAGGCCGTGGCAACCTCAAGCCAGATTGGCCGCCGCTGGAGCAACCGGGGCAAAACGGTTCACCACCTGATTGACCCGCGAACCGGCGCACCGGCAGACTCTAACCTGGCCAGCGTTACCGTGCTAACCAACCGCCTGCCCAACGCCGAAATTCACGCCAAAGTGGCGCTCATTCTGGGACAAACAGCCGGGCTGGCTTACCTGAACCACCAACCTCAACTGGCCGCTGTACTGGTAACAACCGGCGGCCAAATACTCACTTGTGGAAACCTGGAAGGAAAAATTCATGTCTACTCAAACTCGCACCAACCGGCCATTTTTAACGTGGCTTGAAATTCTCATCATCATTTTTGGCCTGGGCGCCATGCTGGTCATCGGCGGGCTGGGCGCTGCCGGGCTGCTCACACTGTCGCAATCATTTGCGGCCACTGCTGCCCAATCGTTCTGGTTTATTTCGCGCAGCAGCGGCGTACTGGCCTACCTGTTGCTCACGCTTTCGGTGTTGTGGGGGCTGGTGCAAAGCGGCGCCATTTTACGCCCCCTGATTCCCCCGGCGCTGGCGCTGGGCCTGCACAACTTTTTAAGCTGGAGCGCGCTGGTTATGGCCGGCCTGCACGCGGTGGTTCTGCTGGGCGATGGCTACATCAACATGGGTTTGCTGTCGCTGCTTGTACCGTTCACTGCCCCGGTTCAACCATTTTGGGTGGGATTGGGCGTGATTGCCCTCTACCTGTCGCTGCTGCTCAGCCTGAGTTTTTACGTGCGCAAGCACATTGGCCAAAAGAACTTCAGGGCGTTTCACTACCTGACCTACCTGGCCTACATTCTGGTAACACTGCACGGATTGGGTAGCGGCACAGACAGCCTCTCGCTGCTGGTACTGTACGCCATCAGCGCCGGAGCCGTCATCAACCTGACCTTTTGGCGAACCGCCAAAGCGTTGTTGAAAAAATAATCAATCATCAAACATAAAAAGGAGACTTCACAATGAAATCACGACTACTGTTCATCACCTTCATCCTGGTATCTGCTATGGCTCTGGGGAGCCTGCTGGTTGGCGGCATTAGCTACGCCATGCAAGCCACCCAACCGGAACAACCGGCCAACACCCTGCTGGCCCCGCCAACCGATAACATTGCGCCTGCCGCACAGCCGGCCAATCAGCTTGAACCGCAAAACGCCCCCGCCGATAATCTCTTTCAGGCGGAAAGCGGCAGCGGCGCCGGCATCGGCACCATTGCCAACCCGGTTGAAGTTCAAACTTCCAGCCGCTGGGGTTTTGGCGAACACGAAGAACACGAAGATCACGAAAGATTTGAGCACGAACACGAACGTGAACACGAAGGGTTTTTTGGGCGCGAAGGCCACGAATTTGACGACGACTAATCAGCCCCGCCAACTTGGCCGTTGGCTCAATCAAGAGTAAACTAACCCGCAGGCCGGGATACGGAAATACCCCGTACCCCGGCCTGCCACGTTCACACTACATCAGATTGTACCCACAGAAAGCTCACTATGCGAATTCTGGTTGTTGAAGATGAACCCAACGTGCTGGCCTTTGTTGAGCAGGGTCTCAAAGAAGAAGGCTACGCGGTAGACACCGCCACCGACGGCGAACTGGCCCTGGATTTTGCGCAAACCTACCCCTACGACATCATCATTCTGGATGTGTTGCTGCCCAAAATTGACGGGCGGCAGGTAGCCCAAACCCTGCGCGGGCGCGGGTTGAGTACCCCCATCATTATGTTAACTGCCCTTGATGACATTGACGATAAAATTGCCGGCCTTGACAGCGGGGCCAATGATTACCTGCCCAAACCCTTTGTTTTCAGAGAACTGTTGGCCCGCATCCGGGCGCAAACCCGCAACTACCAAAAGCCTTCTGCCGCCAACCAACTGCAACTGGCAGACCTCACGCTGGACCGGCTGACGCGCCGGGTAGAGCGCGCCGGTCATGAAATAACCCTGACCGCCAAAGAATTTTCTCTGCTGGAATTTTTTATGCGCCACCCGGACCAGGTCCTCAGCCGCACCCAGTTGGGCGAACACGTGTGGGGGCAGGATTACTACAACCAGTCTAACGTGGTTGATGTGTACGTGGGCTATCTGCGCCGCAAAATTGACGATGGGCACGCCACCCGGTTGCTGCAAACCGTTCGCGGCGCGGGCTACAAATTGTCGGACCGGGATTAACAATGTTCAGCTTGCGCAACCGGTTGATTCTGGTAAACGTGGCCGTTTTTCTGGTTGCGCTGCCCCTGCTGGCCTTTATCACGCTCAACCAGTTGGTCAAAGGTTTGTACGACCAACTGGACCGCGGGCTTGAAATCATTGCCTACAGCGAGTTGGGCCGGGTAGAAATCCGGCAGGGTGCGCCTGCATTCAAAGCCGGCACCCCCCGCCCCCCCGGCCGGCTCGGCTCGGAAGGATTTGTGCGCCTGCTGACCCCGCAGGGCCAAATCAGCGATGGCTACGGCGCATACCAACACATCCCCGTGCTGGAACAAACACTCAGCGCCACCGCCGCCGGGCTGGTATTTAATCAGCAAGCCCAAACCGGAACCCGCCTGCGCGTGTTCACCGTACCTCTTGTCTCCGGCGGCCAGACCGTGGGGTACATTCAGGTAGCCGACGACCAGGAATCGCTGCTGGAAACAGTTGAGCAGGTGCGGCGCAGCTTGCTCATTGGCGCGCCGGTTACTATTCTGATTTCTGCCCTGATCAGCTTTTTCACCATCCGGCAGGCATTGGCACCGCTGACCACCATGACCCGCAGCGCCGCCAAAATCAGCGATGAAGCCCTGGACAAACGCCTGCCCGTACCCCGTGTAAAAGATGAAGTGTTTGCCCTGGCAACCGCGTTCAACGCCACGCTGGACCGGTTGGCCGGCGCCCTGGCCCGGCAAAAACGATTCACCGCCAACGCTTCGCACGAACTCCGCACGCCGGTAACGGCCATTTTGGGCCACGCCGAACTGTCGTTGAGCCGGCCCCGGTCAACGGCGGAGTACCGGCAAAGTCTGGAGCGCATCCAGACCGAGGCAAGCCGCATGCAGCGCCTGATTGGCCGCATGCTGGCGTTGGCCCGCGCCGAATCTGGCCGTCACCCGGCTGCGTTATCACCCACCAACCTGAGCCAACTGGCAGAAACGCTGGTAGACACCCTGCGCCCGCAAGCTGAAGAAAAAGGACTGGCGCTGAACACCACCGTTCCCCCCAACCTTTCTCTGACCACCGACGCCGACAGCCTGACCCAGATTTTGCTCAACCTGCTTGAAAACGCCATCGCCTACACGTCCAAAGGCAGTGTGAGCCTGACCGTGACGCCCACCCCCGCCAATATTCAAATTACCATCAGCGATACCGGGCCGGGCATCCCCCCGGAACACCTGCCCCAGATTTTCCAGCCGTTTTACCGGGTAGACCCGGCGCGCAGTCGCAGCCAGGGTGGCGCCGGGCTGGGACTGGCCCTCACCCGTGAACTGACCCAACTGCTCAACGGCCAGATTCAAGCCGAATCAACACCCGGCCAGGGAACCACCTTCACCCTCACCCTACCGCGCTAACCTCTGCAGAAAAACAGCAATATAGTTGAAAGGTTAACCCCGTGCCAAAACCAAAACCCGCCGTGTCCGACTTCATCCAGTCAATGCCCAAAGCCGAAATCCACGTGCATCTGGAAGGGGCCATCCAACCGGAAACCGTGCTAAAACTGGCCCGCCGCCACCACCAACTGGACCGCCTGCCCGCCGGTAACGAAGCCGGCCTGCGGCGCTGGTTCACCTTCACCGATTTTCCCCATTTTGTGCAGATTTACCTGATCATTCAGGATTTACTCCGCACCCCGGATGATTTTGCGATGGTTGCCGCTCGCTGCGGCGCAGATATGGCCGCCCAAAATATTCGCTACCGAGAAGCCACAGTCACGCCCTTTACCCACACCCACTACCAAAACAAGAGGTTGACCATCGGTGATATTTTGGAGGGGCTGGAAGCGGGGCGGCAGCAGGCCCGCCGCGATTTTGGGGTAGAAATTCGGTGGGTGTTTGACGTGCCGCGCAACCTCGGCTTTAAAAATGGCGGCTACGATCCCTTTGCGGCGGAAAAAACGCTGGAATTTGCGCTGGCCGGGCGCGAGCGCGGGGTGGTCGGATTTGGGCTGGGCGGGTTTGAGGTGGGCGCGCCGCCGGAGCCGTTTGCTCACGCCTTTACCGCTGCCAAAGAAGCCGGTCTGC
>RFJF01000794.1 GCA_003695455.1 Chloroflexota bacterium | reverse complement strand
CTGCCGACAGATTGCGCGGGCAGGATGTTCTGCTGGATGAAGCCAGCGTGACCGGCACAGAAAACGCCATTCTGGCGGCGGTGCTGGCCGAGGGGACGACCATTATCCGCAATGCGGCCTCAGAACCGCACGTGCAGGATTTGTGCCACCTGCTCAACCAAATGGGGGCGCACATCGAGGGCATCGGCTCAAATATGCTGACCATCCACGGCGTCACGTCGCTGGGCGGGGCCGAGTACACGCTCAGTTCAGATTATCTGGAAGTGGGCAGTTTCATCGCCCTCAGCGCCGTAACCGAGGGGGAAATCCTCATCAAAAATGCCGCGCCGGAACATTTGCGGATGACGCTGATGGTTTACGAAAGGCTGGGCATCCGGCCCGAAATCCGCGGCAACGATTTGTTTTTGCCGGACAACCAGCTACTGGCCGTGATGCCGGACATCGGCGATGCCATTCCCAAAATTGATGACGCGCCGTGGCCCGGATTCCCCGCCGATATGATGAGCGTGACGCTGGTGGCGGCCACACAGGCCACCGGCACAGTGCTGTTCCATGAAAAATTGTACGAAAGCCGCCTTTTTTTTGTGGACCGGCTGATTAACATGGGGGCGCGGATTGTGCTGTGCGACCCGCACCGGGCGCTGGTGCAGGGGCCGGCCATGTTGCGCGGCGAAAAACAGGGCATTTCCAGCCCGGACATTCGGGCCGGGATTGCGCTGCTCATTGCCGCCCTCTGCGCGCAAGGCTCCACTGTAATCCGCAATATTGGGCAAATTGACCGGGGCTATGAAAATATTGAAGTGAAACTGCAAAATCTGGGGGCCAAAATTGAACGGGTCAAAGTGAACGGGTAACATCAAAATTCAAGCCGGTAACAAAAAAGACCGCCGGGTATCTCTGGCGGTCTTTTGCAGTTAATTTGGTTAATTTGATGAAACCGGGTTGCCGTTGTTAGACAACTCCTCGTACAGGGCCAGTACGTTGGCGCGGTGCAAATCCTGCACCAGCCCGTTCAGCGGAATGCGGCTCTTGCCGCAGGCATCAATTGTTAACGCTTCGAGCGCCGACCGGCCTTTGCCCGACTCAACAATCTGGGCAACCTTTTCTTCTACGGTATCCAGATAGCGAATGCTTGACTCGATGGCGTTGGGGATTTCGCCGCGCAACAACACTTCGCCGTGGCCCTGCACAATGCTTTCAAGGTTGTACCGCCGCAAATGGTCCAACGATTCCTTGAAGTGGTGACGGTCGCCCCAGACAAAATAGGGCACGGGCATCACTGTATCGGCAGCCAGCAGCACTTTGTCCTCGCGCACATACGCCACAGAAGAATCAAGTGTGTGGCCGGGCGAAAGCGCAATTTCTACCGATTTTCCGCCCACGTGCAGCACCAGTTCACCATCTTCAAATACAACATCGGGGATGCGCAGGCGGGCCTCTTCCAGCAGGGGGGTGGCTTCTTTGGCTTCTTCCAGCGCCGCCGGGCCGTAATCCTGCAAGGCAAGCTGGCAGCGTTTGTGGCAAACCAGTTCAACCGAGTCATCAAACAGGTAATTTCCGTTGGTGTGGTCGCCGTGCCAGTGGGTGTTGACCAAATATTTAATTGGGCCGGCGTTAAGGTTGTTCAGGTGCTCAATCATTTCCTGCGTCTCTTCGGGAAACGGCAGGGTGTCAACCACCACAATGCCTTCTCTGGTTACCACCGCCGAGGCTGTAACCTGAGCATACAAACCGCTGGTAAAAACGTAAATATCGTCAGAGACTCGCTCGCGTCTCATATTTAACCTCTCAATGTAGCGTGTTGTTCTGCACCCGTAGATTGTTTGCGCGCTGGCCCGGGTTCACAGGGAAGAATAGCACAAACAACAGTTGAGTGTCAAGGGCAATTTGGGTCGGGTTACAGATTGGCTGAATCGCGGTCAGTAGCGGGGTGTTTTGGGGCCGAAACCCGGCGCAAAATAAAGGCGCGGCCCCATTCTTCAATCTGTGCCGCCTGGCTGAAACCGATGATGACCACCACCGCCACCACGGCCATTGAAAGGGCAATCCAGGTGAGCGGCAAATTAATCACGCGGTCGCCCAGCCAGACAATCAGCACGGTGAACGGCCCGCGGCTGGTGAGAATTGCCAGCGCAAAGGTGCGCAGCCGAATCCGGCTCAACCCGGCCAAAAAGTAGGGAATATCGCCCACCGGAATGAGCAGAACAATCCACCACGTCCAGAATGAATTAATGTGGGCCACGTCGCTCCAGTGTTGCAGGGTGTCTGCGCCCATCCGTTTTTCCAGCCACGGACGGCCCAACTTGCGCCCCAGCCAGGCGGCCAGTACGCCGCCGGTTACCATCCCCCCCACGGTGATGATGGAGCCGGGAACCAACCCAAACAGAATGCCGCCCAACACCTGCACCGGGTAGCCGGGAATGGGGGCCACCACAATTTGGGCCACGTTGAGCAGAAAAAAGACCAGCGGGCCAAGCGGCCCGGCCTGCTCTACCCAGCTTCGCAGCGCCGCCGGGTCCATTCCCATTTTTGATACGGGAACCCACAGCGCCGCCAGCGCGCCGATGACCAGCGCCGCCAGCAGCCACGGTAGCCAATTCACTTTGGATGTAGGTTTTGATTCCGGGTTGGGGTTGGGTGCGGTCATTGGCTGTTACTCCGGGTTGACGGGCGGCACTTTGGGCATGGTGACCAGACCGTAGTAGGCCATGGCTGTGCGTAGTTCCGGGTAGCCGGGGTACACCACGCTCCAGTAGGTTTGCTCGTCGTCAAGGGTCCACTGCGGGTTGGCAAGGTAGATGACATTCATCACGCCAATCCACGGCTGCCAGTGTTGCCGGGCGTACTGAAAGGCGCGCTGAATGTACTTGTCCTGCTGGGCCTCGGTGACGGCGTGCCAGCGATAAGGCGAATCTGGCCGGGGGTCAATGGTCCAGCCAAATTCAAGCACGGCCACCATTTTGGCGGCATCGCCG
>RFJF01000082.1 GCA_003695455.1 Chloroflexota bacterium | reverse complement strand
GTATCAACCGGTTGGTCAAGCCAATCGGGGATTTCCATTTCTACTGCGGGTTGGGCCAGTGTCTCGGCGGGCTGGTCTGCCGCTTCGCCGGTCAACCAATCGGGGATTTCGTCACCCGCTATGTCCGGCGGCAGGTCGGTGAAGGCAGATTCGGCCGGCGATCCAGGTTCTGCGGCCGGGGGTTCAACAAAGCCTTCCGCAAGCCACGGGGGAATGTCGTCATCGGCTAGTTCTGTGGCGGGCGGTGCTTCGGCCAGGTCCGCCGGTTCTCCGGCAGTGGCCGGCGGCGCCATGTCAGAAAGCCAGTCCGGAATTTCAACATCCTGCTCTGCCGGAAGGACATCTTCGGCCAGCGGTGCAGGCTGGGTGTCATTGAGCCAGTCCGGAATTTCACTCTCCTCGTCAGCCATTGCCCCTGCCGCCACACCTATTGCGGCGGCAGGGGCTGCCGTGGAATCTATGGCGCTGGACAGCCAATCGGGGTAATCGGCGGCGGCATCTGCCGGAGATTCGGCCGCGGTATCTGCGGCTGAATCTGCTCCGGTCAGCCACTCCGGTTCATCCGGCAAATCTGCTGCGGAATCATAATCCGGGGTAGAGACAGTATCGTTCAGCCAATCGGGAATTTCATCAAAATTGGCGTCATCCAGTTCATCGGTTGCCGGTAACTCTGCTTCAACCGGCGGGGCAGCTTCGGCAGCCGGCCCCCACTCTACCGATGTTGGCCCGTGCGCGCGTGCGCCCTCGGGCGCACCTTCTTCAGCCATTTGCTGCAACAGGGCAGACAATTCCGCCGAATCGGGGTCGTCAACATCTGTGAAAGGAGTTGGCGGCGGAAGGGGTTCTTCCAATTCCGGTTGGAACGGTTCGTCGGTTTCCTGCAAGCCTACAAGCTGGCCCTGCGCCTCGCCGTATTTGCCCAGCAGCATTCGCAGCCAATCGGGAACCTGTTCAACCACGTTGAGCGGCCCGGTTTTCTTTTTGGGGCTGAGCTTGTTTAATTTTTTGATGGGTTTGTCTGATTTTTTGTCGGCCATAATTTAATCCGTGTAGGGCCGGTCTGCGGCAAGCAGCACCCGCAGGCCGGTTGCAATGGTTCCCAGCGCCACGCCCAGCAAAATTCCCCGGACGCCGGCCATTGTGGGAACGTTTAATATCCAATCTTTAATTATTGGGAATTCTGACCAGAGGTAAATTCCCAGCGGCACCTGGCCCAGCAGCACAATTACCGCAAACAACACAAAGAAAAAAGATTCCAGATTGTGAACCCGAAACGCTCTGAAAGCGGCGGTGGCAATAAACAGCGCCAGCAGGGCAAAAAAGGTGGCCTCAAGGGGTTGCAGAATGTAATCAAAAATAAACTGGCTGCCTGCGCCGTTTGGTCCGCCCCAAAACCCAACCAGCAGGGTGGCGGCCAACGACACCAGCAGTACAATGCTGTAAATGGCCTCGGGTTTGTTGGCCCGGATTTGTTTGACGTGGACGCTGACCACGTTGTAAAAACCCAGAAACAGGGCAAAGGCAAAAATAATGGCGGCCCAACTGACCAGCAAAAAACTGGTGCCGCTGACGGCCCGTTGCAGATTGCCCAGGCCGGCAACCGGGAGCCGGGCAATGAACATATCTGCCAGCACAAACAGGCCGGCAATAACGGCCACGGCAGTAGCCAGAATACGACCGGGTTTTGTCATGGCGCGTTCACCCTCTCAGCGTTGCCAAAATGATGCCGCCCAGCATCAGTAAAAAGATGAGCCAGCGCATGGTATCCTGAGCCAGCAGGCTGCCAATGTGGGCAGGCCGTTTTTGCAGATATGCACCGGCGGCGTAAATTTCTTCACCCAGCAGGGTTTCCTGGGCTGTAGTGTAAATGAAGGGCAGCGTGTTCGGGTCGCTGGCGCCGCCAATCTGGGTAATGCCCTGTTGGGCCGCGGCTTCGCCCATCAGCAGATATTCGTCGCCAAATTTACCCACCATCACATTCGATTGAACCCGGTCAACGCTGAACAAGCTCATTACGCCGGCCGCGTAGGCCGCTGGCTGGGGAGCAATCCAGCGCACGTGTTGGTAGGCGTCGGCGGCCTGCTGCGGGTCTGCACTTTGCGCGGCGCGTAACGTATTTTGCGCAAATAGCATCACCGTGGGGTCAGACATAGAGACGGTGGGCTGCACCCCGGTAACTGCGGCCCGTTCTGCCAGATGTTCCAGCACCGACAAACCGGCCAGGCTGTCGGCGGTGGAGGCATCAATGGTGCTGCCGGTGCCCAGCGAGAGGTGAAGCGGGCGTCCGCTTTCTATGGCCCGGCTGTTGAAGCGGTGGAGCCGTTCAAAGGCTGCAATTCGGCGTAATTTGGGCGATTTTCCGGCACGCACTCTGGACAGAAAAACCAGCAGCAGCGCCACAAATACCAGCAGCGTTACCGCCGCCAGAATAATTGTTACTTGCACCGCTGTTTTTCCTCCGTGGTGGCAGAAGCCCGGTTTTGCAACTGGATAATAAGTTGTTCAAGCTGGGCGGAATCTGATAAAAGGTTGACGGTGTGGCGGGTGAAGTTTTGGGGTAAAAACAGATCGAGGGTGGGCTGCGCCACCAGCAGCAACTGGCTGCCCAGAAACGCCAGGGGTTTGTGCGCTTCAAGCAGCAGAACAGCCGGTTGGGCCAACCCCAAATCGGTGATTTTTTGTGATACCGTTTTTAAAAATGAGTTTGCGTCCACGGGCAACCCCTGCCGTTGTGGTTCTGTTTTTTGGGAATCAACCGGCTGCCCATTTTTTCGGCCCGGCCGGTTCTCCAAAAAATCCCCACAAATACCCCATTATGTAATGTAAAAGTATAGCACAGGTTGGGGGCGATGTAAAGTGAACATAAAACACAATCCCCTATATATAGTAGGGGTTGCAAGTCAACACACAAAATGTAGATGCAGTACCATTGGACACCTCAAAACTTGCCTGAAGTGTTGGTTGAACTTGCGGCGGCTATTCCAGATAACCCATTTCGCGGAGCAGTTGGCGCACCCTGTGCGCGGTTTTTGCCGGCAAAATGATTGTGGTGGGGCCAACAACCTCGCCCAGCAACGGGCCAACAGCGGGATGCCGCTGCAATTCATCAACCATCTGTTGGTTTTTTAACCTGAGCAGGGTGGCCTGCTCAATTTTTGCCGAACTGAAACGGCCCCCCCACGCGCGCAACCGTTCTACCACCCGCAGCGGAATTTGATTATTGGTGACCCGCGTCAGAAAGGCCAGAATCTGTTCTGCGGTTACGCCGTTTTTCAGGGCGCGGTTGAGGCTGGCCCGGGTGATGCGGTACACAGCCTGGCGGTCGGTACGCTGGTCAAATTCGGCAAAGCGGGCCAGTTGAAAGCGGTCGTACAGGCTGGCCTGCGCCGGAACCCGCACCTGAAATTTGTCATCAACCCGCAGGCGCACCGCAGATTGCGATTCTGCCGCATCGGGCGGGGTGCGGGCCAAAAATTGCTGCCCTGCCGCCGTAATTTGAAACAGGTCCGGCACGGCGCCAGAGTCAGATTTGCCCAGTTCCACAACGTCCAGCAGCGGCAGAATCACGCCAATCAGGTACCTGATTAACCCGCCTTCTACGGCGTCCCAATGTTCAAAACCCATCAGCATTTCACCGGCGGCGTTTTTTATGTACCAGCTTTGGTAATCGCCGTTGGGCCGCTGAAAATCGGGGTTGGCCTGTTTGATGGTGTTCAGAAAGCCGTCAATAGCAAGCCACGAATTGGGCGGTGCGTTGAGCCGTTCCAGAAAATCCAGAATTGCGGCCCGCGCCCGCAACGGGCTGTTTTCCCAGCCGGTATTTTGCGGCTGCAACTCCGGAACGTGCCACAAATCATTCCAGGTGGGATCGGCGCGCCACGCGTTTTGCAGCATCCACATCTGCGCGGCAGTACCGGCTTGCAGCCAGCCGCGCACAGGGTTGCGATTGGGGCGCAGCCGTCCGTGGGCCACGGTGAGAAGTTCGGTGCGGCGGCCCAGATGCAGCAGAAAATCCAGCTCGGCCTCCGGCGACAGAGCCGGCAAAACCGGCGGCAGCAAACAGGCCACCAGCGCCTGCCTGTCTGTGGAGGAGACGGCGTTTTTTGCCAGCCGAACCGGATGGGTTTGCAAATAGACCAGCAGATTGAACAGATTTTCGCGGAGCCGGCCCCGGGTGGGC
>RFJF01000793.1 GCA_003695455.1 Chloroflexota bacterium | reverse complement strand
GGGTCGCCCTCTGCGCCGGTGGTGGTCTGCTCAAACCGGCCGCCGGCCAGTTTGCGGATTTCGCGCCAACTGCCGCCCGCGGAGAGCGCGCGCACCAGCGCCACGCCCAACAGGGCGGGTAACTGTTCCACCGAGACAATCAGGCTGTCGTGTTCGGCGGCGTCCAGAAAATAGGGTACGGCCCCCACCAGCGAAACCAGCCCGGCTACCAGTTGCACCGCTTCTTCATTGGCGTTGGCGGCGGGAGTCAGGCAGTATTGTTTGTCCTGAAACAGTGTGGCTGTGGCGTGCTGCGGGCCGCTGCCGGTGGGATGCACCAGCGGGTTGCCGCCCACAAAATGGGCTGTATCGGGCAGAATTTGGGTGGCCCAGTTGAGTACGGCCTGTTTGCTGAGGCCGGTATCGGTGATGACAGCGCCGGGTTTCAGGTAGGGCGCAATGGCTTCGAGCGTGGGGCGCACGCCGTTTAGCGGAAGAGCCAGCACAATCAAATCGGCCGGTTCGCAGGCGTTGACCAGATTCCACTCGGCTTTGTCAAATGCGCCCAGTTTGACGCCTTGCTGGGCAATGGTCAAATCTTTATCGTGCCCAATCAGCCGGGGCGGGTCGGCCTGCTGTTTCAGCGCCAGCCCCAACGATGTGCCAATGACGCCGGTGCCAACAATGGTTATTGTAAATTCACTCATGGTCAGGTGTCAGAATACAGAATACAGTTTTTAAGCCAGTCCACAGATAGACACAGATTTTGGCTCTTTTGGAATTCAGGGGGGTGACAAGTTGAAAACGTAAAATTACGCTTTACGTTTTACGTATTACGTTTGCAAATTACGCGGTACCCCTTGAAATCCGGTTGAGTCAATTATTTTTGCTGTTATCTGTGTTCATCTGTACTCTGGATCAATTCAGGTTATCCGCCCATTGTAGGGCGGCCAGTAATTTTTGCGGACCGGTATGTAACTCATCCGGGAGCGCAGTTTGATGCTGCCGGATGAGTTGCACCGCCAGCGGGTCACATTGTACCTGTTCTGCCCAGGTTGCACCAATTTGCGGGTGCTCGGCGTGAACCACAAACGGACGCCGCCACCACGGAATTTGCCGGATGGCAGATTCCGGATTCTGGGTGTGAGATTTGGGGGTGGGGTGGAAACGGGACAGCCGCGCCAGCGCCGCCGGCCAAAACGCTTCCAGCAGAACAATCAGCACCCGGTGAATGATGGGCTGGCCGATGGATTTGCCTGCATCGTGCAGCAGGGCGGCTTGCAGCAGGGCCGGGTTTGTGTGGCCGGCCTGCCGCAAGGTTTGGGCCACTGCCACCGCGTGCCGCCGGTCGTTGGGGGGCATACGGTAAAAGAGCGATTGCTGGGCCGGGGTGGGCAAAATCTGGCTGACCAGCGCCTGCCCCTGCGCCGAAAGTTCACGCGGTGCGCCGCCGGCCCAACCGGGCAACCCGGCCCGCACCGCCACAAAAAACTGGTACACGCGATATTTGGCGGGGTGCATCGCGTTGTGGGATTTCATCAAACTAAATTCCAAACAGCCAGGCGGTCACAGTTTGTGATGGGCCAAACAGCACTGCGCCCAAAATCCGGCTGCCAAAAATAAACAGCCCCAGAAAAATGAGAAAGCTGAATCTCTGTATCCGCTCAAGCTGAATAGCCATTGGGGTGGGCAGCAGGCCGCGCAGCACGGTAAATCCATCCAGCGGCGCCAGCGGAATAAGGTTAAAAAAGAAAAGTACCACGTTGATAAAGGCAAAGTTAAACAGCAAATTCCAGAACGAACTGAAGCCCAGCAACGCCCCTGCGCCCAACAAGGGCGCTATGGCCCGCCACACCGAGGCGATGAAGGCCGCCAGCACCAGATTTGACAACGGCCCGGCCGCAGCCACCACCATCGAGCCGGTGCGCGGATCTATGCGCAAATTGTACGGATTGAAACGGACCGGCTTGGCCCAACCCAGCCCGGCAACCATAATCAACAGCGAGCCAAAAATATCAAGATGGGCCAGCGGGTTGAGCGTGAGCCGGCCATCATATTTGGGGGTGGCGTCGCCCAGTTTAAAGGCGGTGTAGGCGTGGGCCAGCTCGTGAATGGGGAACGCAATCAGCAAAATTAAAATACGCGCACCGTATTCCGGCAGGGCAAACAGCGTGTACAACGCCACAAAAATTATCACGCCAATGGCTACATATTTCCAGGGCGGCTCTTTCAATCGCTCCAGCCAATTGCTGCCGGAGCGGGGCGGTTCGTAATAATATTGGGGGCCTTGTGATCTCAAATGTTTATCCTCAAAAATAAGAGGGATTATAACACGCGACGGGTGCTTTGTGAAATCAAAAACTCGCGGCAGCGAATTTTGACATTTCAAGCGCATCAGAGTTAAATTTACCCCGTAGTGCGTTTTGCTTGTTGCCCCAATTAATACACGGGGACAGCGCCTGTCCCCGGCCTCCCTGTTTCCTCACCAGACTCCGTGCATACACCGGCAGAGACAACAGGCGATTACCAGCGTTGGTACGTTGCGGACAATAAAACGCTGACCCCAACTTTTTTCATCAACGCACCTCATCGGAGTGAAATTTATGAGCAACCCACAACACATTCACAATTTGGCAGTGCTGACCAGCGGCGGCGATGCCCCCGGTATGAATCCGGCTGTGCGGGCCGTGGTCAGAACCGCGCTGAACCACGGCCTGGACGTGTACGCCATTTACGAAGGCTACAAAGGCATGGTTGAAGGCGGCGACAAAATAAAAAAAATGAACTGGGATTCGGTTGGCGGGATGCTGTTCAAAGGCGGCACCATCATCGGCTCGGCGCGCTGCGCCGAGTTCCGCACCCGCGAAGGCCGCCTGCAAGCCGCCCACAATCTGATTGAGCGCGGTATTGACAATTTGGTGGTCATCGGCGGTGATGGCAGCCTGACCGGGGCCAACCTCTTTAGAAAAGAGTGGCCGGAGTTGCTGGCCGAACTGGTGAAAAAACGCAAAATCACCAAAAAAGTTGCCGAGCAGCACGCCCATTTTAACATTGTGGGGCTGGTCGGCTCGATTGACAACGATATGTTTGGCACCGATATGACCATTGGCGCCGACACTGCTTTGCACCGCATTACCGAAGCCGTGGATGCCATTACCAGCACGGCGGCCAGTCACCAGCGCTCGTTTGTGGTAGAGGTGATGGGCCGCAACTGTGGCTACCTGGCCCTGATGAGCGCCGTGGCTACCGGCGCCGATTGGGTGCTCATCCCTGAAAGCCCGCCCAATGTGGAAAACTGGGAAGACAAAATGTGCGAGGTGCTGAAAGCCGGGCGAGAAGCGGGCCGCCGCGACAGCATTGTGATTGTGGCCGAAGGCGCGCGAGACCGCAACGGCAAGCCCATTTCAGCCGATTACGTCAAAAACGTGCTCCACGAACGGTTGGGCGAAGATACCCGGGTGACCATTTTGGGGCACGTGCAGCGTGGCGGTTCGCCCAGTGCATTTGACCGCTACATGAGTACCCTGCTGGGCCACGCCGCCGTTGAAGAAATTCTCAACTCAGAACCCGGCGGCGAGCCGCAACTTATTGGCATGCGTGATAACCGGGTCACACATTCGCCGCTGATGGATTGCGTGGCGCAAACACACGGCATTGCCGACGTGATTGCGGCCAAAGATTACGAAAAAGCCATGGACATGCGCGGCGGCAGTTTTAAAGAAATGTTTCGCACGCTGCGTACGCTGGTGCGTGCCCTGCCCCACCCGCCTACCTCAGGCCAGCGCCGTCTGCGGCTGGCAGTAGTCAATGCCGGCGGTCCCGCCGCCGGCATGAACACGGCCACCCGAACCGCCATCAGAATTGGGGTAGATAAAGGCCACATTATGTTTGGCGTTAAAAACGGCTTCAAAGGCTTTATCAACGGCGACATTGAGGAAATGGGCTGGATGAGTGTGGCCGGCTGGGCCACAATGGGGGGCGCCAACCTGGGCACCAGCCGCAAAATTCCGCACGGCAGCGACCTGTACGCCATTGCCCGGCATATTGAAGAGCACCAGATTGAAGGGCTGCTGGTTATTGGCGGCTGGGCCGGTTACCAATCAGCCTATACCTTGCGTAAAGAACGCTGGAACTTTCCGGCGTTCAATATTCCCATTATTTGCCTGCCGGCTACCATTAACAATAACCTGCCCGGCTCGGAGATCAGCATTGGCAGCGATACCGCGCTCAACAATATTATGGTGTCGGTTGATAAAATCAAGCAATCGGCGGTGGCCTCGCAGCGCTGTTTTGTGGTTGAGGTGATGGGCCGCTATTGCGGTTATCTGGCCTTGCTTAGCGGGCTGGCAACCGGCGCTGAACGGGTGTATATGCATGAAGAGGGCGTGACCCTGAACGACTTAAAAACCGATGTTGAAAATTTAATTGAAGGGTTTGAACACGGCAAACGGCTGGGGCTGATTATCCGCAACGAGCAGGTTAACAAATTCTACACCACCAATTTTATGTGCGCCCTGTTTGATCAGGAAGGCGGCGATCTGTTTGATGTACGCCAGGCCATTTTGGGCCACCTGCAACAGGGCGGCGACCCCACTCCGTTTGACCGGATTCAGGCCACCCGGCTGGCGGTGAAGTGCGTGGATTATCTGATTGAACAGGCCGAAACCACCGGCGACGACCCCGGCGCGGCGTTCATTGGCCTGCAAAGCGGCAAGGTCAAGCTGACCGATTTGGAGGACCTGCCGCGCATGGTTGTTGATGAACTGCAGCGCCCCAAAAAGCAATGGTGGCTGAATATTCGCCCCATTGCCAAATTGATGGCCCAATCCGGCCCAAATGTTGGTGGGGCGTAGACAGCCCGGTAATTGTTACAAAAAACCTGCGTTTTGGCGCAGGTTTTTTTGTTGCAGGCAACGTTTAAACAACAACGAATGTACGCCCCTGCCACGTGCAACTTGCCCCGTGCAGAATTTTTTTCTTGTTGTTGTGCCGCAGGCCGGGGCAGGCTCTCTAAAAAAACACAGATTGACTAATTATGGTGTTGAGTCTAAACTTGTAAATTATTCAGACGTCAGGGAAATGCTTTTACTGCCGTGGTTTTTTCTAACTTTGCATTACAAAATAGGCGTGGTTTATTTGCATACTGTGTCATCTTTACAAATTCTGTACTGTTTTCTTCGGCTTGCGTATTGCGTGTAAATTTGAGTTTACGGCACGCGAAACACACAACACATCCCACGTGCGGGGTCTACAAGATAGGTCAATTTGTAAAGCTGTTTTCCGGAATATGTGAACCACGCCCAAAATAGCATCCGTACCGTGAGCGCACAAAATGAACTGGCAATATGTCTATTTGATAACCCCTCTGCTGATTGCCCTGGTAATTGCCGTTGCGTTGCTGGTATACCTGCACAAACACCACAACCACCCCGCTGCAAAGAGTCTGTTTGCCATTTTGTTGGGCACCGTAATCTGGATAGCCGCCACCATTCCGGAACTCATTGCCACTGACCTGGCAACAAAAATATTCTGGTCAAAAACCCAGTACATTGGTATTCTCATGGTTCCGGTTAGCTGGCTTGTTTTTTCCTGCCGTTACACCAATCGCGATGCCTGGATTAACCGCAAAAGTCTCATCCTGCTCAGCATATTCCCGGCCCTCACCCTGCTGATGGTCTGGACCAACGAACTTCACCACCTGATCTGGACAACTGTAACTCCGGAACCGGTTGGGCAAATGGTGTTGAAACACACCGAGCACGGCTGGTGGTTTTGGCTGCATACCGCCTACAGTTACGCGCTTATGTTTATTGGCACGGTTCTGTTTATTGTGGTTTTCATCCAGTCACCCCGGCTCTACCGCCGGCAGTCGGCCCTGATTTTGGTGGGTGTCTTAATGCCCTGGCTGGCTAACGTTGTTTATCTGTGGGATATTGCCATGCCCACGCTGGACCTGACGCCGTTTGCGCTGATTTTCTTTGGGTTGACGGTGGTTACCGGTATGGTAATGTTCCAACTGCTCGATATTCGTCCCGTGGCCCGCCGTACAATGATTGACCAAATGCAGGACGGCGTTTTTGTGCTCGATGTAAAACAGCGGATTCTTGATATCAACCCGGCGGCGGTGCGGCTCATTCGTTCGAGCGCGCACGACGTGGTGGGCCGGCCCATCGGCGATGTTTTAAAAGGTTTTGGGCAGTTAAATCAAACCGGCCCCATGAATAAACCTATTGAGACAGTGATTCAGGTGGATTCAGCCGGAGACATACTGGTCACACGGCCATCCGCCCCCAATGCTTTTGGCGATTTTTATGAGATTCAAAGCCTTGACCTGACCGATGCCCACCACCGCTCGGTGGGCAAACTGATTGTGTTTCATAATATAACTGCCCAAAAACAGACAGAAGCGGCCCTGCGCCGGGCGCACACCCAGCTTGAAGAGCGGGTAAAAGCCAGAACTGCCGAACTGGCTGAAACCAACCGGACTCTGCGCGCCGAAATTGAGCAGCGCACCCAGGCAGAAGCCGCCCTGCGCCAGAGCGAACAAAAATACAAACAGTTGGTTGAATACGCGCCTGCCGGAATTTATGAAATCAATATGAACACCCTGCGCTTTGAAAGTGTCAACGATATTATGTGCCAGTATTCGGGGTACACACGCGAGGAGTTTTTAAACCTAAATCCATTAGATTTGCTGACCGGGGCGGGGCGGCAGCAGTTGTTGCAGCGGCAAAAGGTCAGCCTGGCCGGCAGGCCGGTGGAAGAGCAGGCCGAATATGAAATTAAGGCAAAATCCGGGCAAAAGTTTTGGGTGCTGCTGCATTCAAAACAATTTGTCAGTAACGGCCAGCCCCGGTTGATGGTGGTGGTTCACGATATTACCCAACGCAAATTGCTCGAACAGAAAATCCAGGCTTCGCTGGAAGAAAAAGAAGTGCTGCTCAAAGAAATCCATCACCGGGTTAAAAATAATTTGCAG